>JAJONL010000026.1 GCA_021323395.1 Nitrospira sp. | reverse complement strand
GAGGCTTCAATAGAAGACCAGTGCCGTAACTGTGAAGCCTACGCCGCAAGGCAAGGGTGGCATATTTGCCAACGATACCAAGACAAAGGCATTTCGGGAACGAAGGATGAGACAGGCCGCGAAGGGTATGCAGCCATGCTCCGAGCGGCGAGAGCCGACGAATTTGATGTCCTTCTCGTAGATGATCTCTCCCGACTCTCTCGCGATAGCATGAAAACCGAAGAGGTACGACGACTGTTCGTATATCTAGGAATCCGGCTTATAGGCATTTCTGATGGCATCGACACCACGAATAAAGGGCATAAGGCGTTGTCCGGTTTTAAAGGCTTAATGAACGATATCTTTCTAGATGACCTACGAGAAAAGACCCACCGAGGTCTTATGGGTCAGGCATTAAAAGGCAACAATTGTGGTGGCCGAGTTTATGGCTATCAGCATGTGCCCGTCTATCACTCTGCGGACAAAGACGAGTATGGACGTCCCAAGATCTTAGCGGTACGTCGAGAAATAGACGAGAGCCAAGCTCAGTGGGTGCGCCAAGTCTTTTCCTGGTACGCCGAGGGTCGTTCCCCCAGGGACATCGCTGATGAATTGAATCGACGGCAGATACCGGCACCCGGTGCAGCGTATCGTCGGAAGCAACGGACAAGCCGGTATGGCACGTGGTCGGCTAGCGTGTTTCACGGCGATCTGCAGCATGCGACAGGCATGCTCAACAATCCAATTTATATTGGACGTGTCATCTGGAACCGAAGGGAATGGGTGACAAACCCAGAGACGAAGCGTCGTGTGCCACGAATGCGCCCAGAATCCCAGTGGGTGACAACGGAGCAACCAGAGTTGCGCATCATCCCGCAAGCGCTATGGGACCAAGTTCAGGAGCGACGGAAGGCCCTTGCCTTAGGACAGTTGAAGCACCCGGGCGTTCGACGTGGCCGCGGACCGAAGTATCTCTTTTCGGGCCTATTAAAGTGTGGTGAATGCGACAGCAACTTTGTCATGTCGGACTATTACCGGTATGCCTGCGGTGGAAACATCAATCGCGGGAAGTCCGTCTGCACCAATGGCCTTCGCGTGCCGCGCAAGCTAGTTGAAGACCGCTGCTTAGAACACTTGCGCGCCGACCTGTTTAGCCCTGAAGGACTCCAAATCTTCATCGAAGAAACGACGCGCCTGCTAGCCTTACGGAATCGCGAACGCGAACCGCAACTTGAAAAAATCAAGTATCAGCTTAATAGGATCGAGACAGAGATCACCAATATCTTGAAAGCGATTCGCCAAGGAATTCTGACTCCTAGCACGAAGCTGGAACTTGAGCGTGCCGAAGCTGAGCGCCTGAAATTGCAAGACCTCTTAAACGGGAAAGCCGCGAAAGTGGATAAGGTGGTGACATTGTTACCTCGTGCGGCAGAACGGTATCGTGCAGTAGTCGAGAATCTGGGTGCTCTCTCAGCAAAGCACATGTATCAGGCAAGGGAACAGATCCGTCTCCTGGTAGGAGAGATTCGACTGATACCAACAGAAAAGGGCTATCTGGAAGCTGAATTGCGGGGCCGGTATGAAGGGCTCTATAAACTAGTGGTTGGAGGGCAGTTAAAAAATTTGGTTGCGGGGAGAGGATTTGAACCTCTGACCTTTAATTTGGTTGCGGGGAGAGGATTTGAACCTCTGACCTTTGGGTTATGAGCCCAACGAGCTACCAGGCTGCTCCACCCCGCGACCGGATAGTAACAGGCGTCTGAAACGAGAGTCAAGGAACCTTGGGGCACAATTGCATTCGTAGGAGGAGAATGATAAAGCGTGACCATGCGGATTGTATTCATGGGGACGCCGGCCTTCGCGGTGCCGTCGCTCGAAGCATTGGTCAAGTCGGAGGATCAGGTGGTCGGCGTCGTCACCCAGCCCGATCGACCGAAGGGCCGGGGTCAGGAGATCATCCCACCGCCGATAAAAGTCGTCTGTCAGCGCGAGGGAATTCCCCTGCTGCAACCGTCCAAGATGAAGGCTCCGGAATTTTTAGAAGCATTGCGACAATGGAAGCCCGATGTCATTACTGTGACTGCTTTCGGCCGCATTTTGCCGCCGGCGATTCTGACGCTCCCGCCTCGCGGCTGCATCAACGTCCATGGGTCACTTTTACCGAAATACCGTGGCGCGGGACCGGTCCAATGGGCTGTCATCAGGGGCGAGCGTGAGACCGGCATCACGACTATGCTGATGGACGAGGGCATGGATACGGGCGCCATGTTGTTGCAGGAACGGGTGGTGATCCATCCCAACGATACGGCCGGCACCCTCGCCCCGCGACTGGCGGAAGTGGGCGGCCGGCTGTTGGTGGAGACCTTACGCCAGCTCAAGGCAGGGACGCTCAAACCCCAACCACAGGACCATTCACAGGCGACCCTGGCGCCCCTACTCAAGAAAGAAGATGGTCTGATCGATTGGACCTGGCCGGCCAGGGACATTGCGAATCGTGTGCGTGGGTTGTCACCCTGGCCCGGCGCCTATACGTATGTGAACGGTGAACGCTGGATCTTGTGGCGGCTGGCAGTCAGCGAGGAACCCCAGGGCGAGACTGCTGGGGTTGTGACGAAGGTGGCCAAAGATAGAATCGACGTGGCGACCGGGGACGGGACCATCCAGATCCTTGAAATCCAACCATCGAACAGCCGACGCATGACGGTGACACAGTACTTGGCGGGCCATCGTCTGGCGGTGGGAACCAGTCTGCAAGCCAATTCTCCGACGCAAGGTTGACGACGGGCTGAGTCGTCGACACGTGCGCCATAACCATCTCCGTCTACTCAGAATCCTATGGTCTCTCATCAATCGACACAACCATCCCTTGTGCCCAAACCCTCGGGGCGGTGCGCGGCGGCGAAGGCCTTGCTGGCCGTCGAAAAGGCGGGACACCTGGCTGACGATTTGTACGACCAGATGGTTGCCAGAGAATCATTAGATCTACGCGAACGTGCATTTATGGTGGAATTGGTGCGTGGTGTTTTACGCTATCGCGGGACGCTCGATTGGCGGCTGGGTCTATTCTCGGACCGACCGATCGCGCGGCTACCCACGCTCGTCCAAAACATCTTGCGTCTCGGCGGCTATCAATTGCTGTACTTGGATAGAGTCCCGGAATCGGCGGCGGTCAATGAGTCTGTGCAGCTGATGAAGCAACAGAGCAAACGGTTAGGACGAGACTGGAGCGGGTTCGTCAATGCGGTTCTCAGGACCTTAACCAGATCGTCTGAACCGGCTTGGCCCGAAGTCAGCAAGGATCCTGTCCAGGCCTTTGCCATTCGTTATTCCTGCCCGAAATGGCTCGTTGAGCGCTGGTGTCGACAGTGGGGGAACGACCGAGCAGAGACCTTGTGCCGCTCTTCTGTGGAGGCACCTCCGCTCACTTTGCGCGTCAATACGCTCCGGACGTCCCGACGGGAACTACTGCAGGAATTCGCGGCAGCGCAGGTGGAAGCCGGCCCGACCATGGTTAGTCCTGTGGGCATTCAGGTGGGGCGCGGTGGTTCGGTCACGGGCCTGCCCGGTTATGCCGAGGGACGGTTGTATGTGGAAGATGAAGCGGGACAACTTATTCCGTTGTTGTTGGATGTGCAGCCGGGGCAACGGGTACTGGATGCCTGTGCTGCACCTGGGGGGAAAGCGACGCACCTGGCGGCGCTCATGGCGAATCAAGGAGAAATCGTCGCCGTGGACCGGGTTGCTGCACGTCTGGGCCTGGTGATGGACAATTGTCGGCGCCTCGGTGTCACTGTGGTCACGCCGGTTGTCGGTGATATACGTATGCTGATCAATCAAGGACGGTCGTTAAGCGGATCTCTGGCAGGGCGGTCTGCCCGGCAGAGGGTTTTACTCGAACCCTTCGATCGGATTCTCCTTGATGCGCCATGTAGCGGGCTCGGTGTGCTGCGGCGTCATCCGGAAGGGAAGTGGTATAAAACCCAAGAATCGATCGCCCAACATCAACAAGTGCAGAGAGAGTTGCTCGCCGCGACGAGCCGTCTCTTGCGGCCCGGCGGGCTGTTGGTCTATAGTACCTGCTCAATCGAGCCGGAAGAAACCGACTCGATCATCGATGAGTTTTGTAAGTCGCATCCCGAATTTCAGCGTGAGTCGATCGCGCCCTGGTTACCCCCAGCCGGTCTGCCGTTCGTGACCCCTCGCGGGGACCTGTCTACGATGACCAATATGCATAAGATGGACTCGTTTTTTGCCGCCCGCGTGCGGAGGACCGCATGACCACCGGCCGGACCGTTCGTATCGCCCCGTCCATTTTGTCGGCGGACTTTGCTCGTCTTGCTGACGAAGTGTCTCGGGCGGAGCAGGCAGGGGCCGATTGGCTGCACATCGATGTCATGGACGGACACTTTGTACCGAATATGACCGTCGGCCCGCTGATCGTCGAAGCCGTACGAAAGGTGACCACGTTGCCGCTGGACGTGCATCTGATGATTACGAATCCCGATGCCTTTATCGGAGAATTCGCCGATGCGGGAGCCGACTATCTCACAGTCCATGTCGAAACCTGTCCGCATTTGCATCGTACGATTCAGTCCATCAAAGAGCGGGGCGTCAAGGCGGGCGTGACGTTAAATCCTGCCACTCCGGCCGTCATGTTGTCGGAAATCATTGGTGATGCCGACCTGATTCTCATCATGTCGGTCAGTCCTGGGTTCGGTGGTCAGACATTCATTCCCTCGTCGCTCGAGAAGATCGCCGAGGTGCGCAGGATGCTCGACCGCGCGCACAGTCGTGCCCTCCTCGAGGTAGATGGAGGCGTCAAGCCGGACAATGCCAAGGCCGTCCTTGAAGCAGGCGCTGAGGTGCTGGTCGCAGGATCCGCCGTGTTCTCGACGGATGATTATGCCGCAGCCATCACAGCGTTGAGGGCCGGGCATCCACCCGCCGCGCGTGTCACCGGCGTGACAGCCGCTCATTGATAGAGGAGGCGCCAGACCGCACCGTGGTTCATGGATAACCTTCATCCCCTCGAAAGCACCGTGCTGTTGGCCTTGAGTCGACAGCCAGACTCGCCTCCCACACTTGATCAACTTGCCGAGTCCACGGGGTTGGAGCCATCCCAGCTGAGCATGGCTGTCGAATGGCTGCTGGCCAAGTCATTGATTGCGATTTATGCCGAAACGGTTGCGCATCTCGCTTCATTGACGCCGATCGGCGAATTATATTTTGAGAAATATTCCCCGATCGAGCGGGTGCTCTCCGCAGCTCGAGAGGCCGGACAGACCGGAAAACGCCTCACGATTCAGGATATACAGTGCAACCAAGGCCTCGAACCGTCGGATGTCAGCAAGGCGGTGGGGAGCCTTAAAAAAGAAGGCTCGATCCTGATCGTGCAAGGGGGGTGCATTGAAAGCACCGGCCGGCCCAGTCCCACCGCGGAGGCCATGCGCGCCCTGTTGCAGGAATTGCGGAGCGGGCAGCGGGAACTGCAGACTTTTGCCGAGCCGCTGCGGGATGTTCTTCAGCAACATGCCGTGAAGCGTGGGAATGCCCGAGAGCCATTCAGGATCGACGAGCGAGTCACGCGGTCGTTCCTGCTGACGACCAGCGGGCAGGCTGTGGCCCAGCAGCTCTCACGAGAGGGGGTGACCGAAGAAGTCTCGCAGTTGACGCCGGACCTTCTCAAGGAGGGTGCCTGGCGGAACAAGCGATTCCGAAAATATACGATCAGCCTGCGGGCGCCGAGGATTGCCGCGGGGAAACGGCATCCCTATCGAGAGTTTCTCGACCTCGTCAAGCTGAAGTTGGTCAGTATGGGGTTTCAGGAGATGCGCGGGACCCTCGTCGAAACCGAGTTCTGGAATATGGATGCGTTGTTCATGCCGCAATTCCATCCGGCCCGCGACATTCACGATGTGTATTTCGTGAAGAACCCGACCCATGCGCCCTCCATTGCCGAGCCCTATCTGACGCGTGTCGCGCAGGTGCATGAACAGGGAACGGGAGCCGAGTCGTCGGGGTGGGGATATACCTTTAACGCGGAGCGCGCCAAGCGTCTGGTTTTGCGCAGTCAAGGCACGGCGGTGTCGGCCCGTACATTGGCCGGGGGTGCCGCCGTTCCGGGGAAGTATTTTTCGATTGCGCGTTGCTTTCGATACGATCAGGTCGATGCCACCCATGCCACCGACTTTTTTCAGGTGGAAGGAATTGTGTTAGGCGCTGATATCAATTTTCGGACCTTGCTTGGGTTGCTGAACCTGTTTGCGACGGAAGTGGCGCAGGCCAAAGAGGTCAAATTTCTGCCGGCCTACTTCCCCTTCACCGAGCCCTCTGTCGAAATGCATGTGCGTCATCCCAAGTTGGGTTGGATGGAGCTGGGTGGCGCCGGGTTGTTTCGACCGGAAGTGACCTGCCCACTTGGGGTGGCCGTGCCGGTCATTGCCTGGGGACTGGGCCTCGATCGCATGGCGATGGTGGCGTTGGGCATTCACGACATCCGTGACCTGTTCTCTGCGGATCTCGATTTCATCCGCACCATGCGCGGAAGTTTTTAGGACGAGCATACGATGCCGACTATCGCTGTGCAACGAGAAGACCTCGAAGCCCTGATTGCCGGGCCAGGCGAGACAGCCGATCGAATTCCACCCGATCAGCTTGAAGACTGGCTGATGCTGGTGAAGGGAGAGTTGAAGGGGCACAACCCGGAGACGGGTGAATTACGCATCGAGCTACAGGACAGCAACCGGCCGGACCTGTGGTGTTGCGAAGGCATTGCCAGACAGATTCGAATCAAGCAGCGCGGGGCGGCGATTCCCTATTCTTTCTTCGACAAACAGAAGCCTGTGATCGGCAAATTGCTCGTGGCGCCGGGTATGGAGAAGATTCGCCCCTACGTCGCCGCCTGCGCGGCGGTGGGTTACAGGGTAACGGCCACTGGCCTGACGCAACTTATTCAGACGCAGGAAAAGCTCGCCGATATTTTCGGGCGCAAGCGGCGAACGGTGTCCATTGGATTGTACCGCTTGGCGCCCATCCGCTTTCCCGTCTCGTATGACCTCGTGAAACCGGATGATGTGAAGTTTACCCCGCTTGGGATGGAGACGCTGTTGACATTGCGGGAAATTCTCATGGTTCATCCCAAGGGCGTGGAGTATGGGGCCATCGTGGGGAGCCATGATCGCCTTCCGGTGCTGCGGGATGCCAAGGGACAAGTGTTATCGTTTCCTCCAATCATCAACAGTCGGGAAGTCGGCGAGGTTCAGGTTGGGGATCACGAACTATTCGTCGAGGTCACGGGGACCGATCTCCCGATGGTCGCTTTGGCGCTGAATATATTTGCTGCCAATCTGGCCGATCGTGGTGCGGTGATTACGCCGGTAGAGATCCAGTCACCGGTGAAAACGACCTTTGGCCGGCGATGGAATACTCCCATCGATTTTGGGAAGCCTCGCTCGATTCCCCTCAAAGCTATTGAATCGGCCTTGGGAGAAGCCTTGGGTGGGCAAGAGGTGGCTGCGGCGCTGAAGTCCTATGGTTATGAGGTGAAGTCTGTCGGGAAGAAGTTAACGGTTCAGCTCCCGCCCTATCGAAACGATCTCCTGCAGACCGTCGACGTAGTGGAGGATGTGGCGATCAGCCAAGGGTACGCGCGCTTTGCGCCGGTGATGCCGTCTCAATTCACGGTCGGCGGCCTGTCACGCTTGGAGCAGATGGCCGACCGAGTGCGTCATCTCATGGTGGGCATGGAGTTCCAGGAAATCATCTCCAATATCATGGGTTCTCACCAGGACTTCTGCACCAGGATGCGGCTGGATGGTACGGAGTGGGCGAACGTTGTGGAAGTGGATAACGTGATGTCGCTCAGTTACTCCTGCCTGCGCCAATGGATCACTCCATCGCTGCTGCAGGTGGAGACAAATTCAAGCCGCGCGTTTTATCCCCACCGCCTGTTCGAGGTCGGGGAGGTGGCGGTTCCTGATAAGGTTGTGGACGTGGGATCTCGCACCGTGACGATGCTGGGGGCGGTGATTGCCCATGCCGAGGCCAATTTTTCAGAAATTCATTCCTGCCTCGATCTGCTGCTGTATTACCTGGATCGTCCTTTTGCCCTGGAGCCGCTGGTCCATCCATCATTTCTCGACGGCCGAGCGGGAAGAATCGTTTGCAATGGTCGAACGATGGGGCTGTTGGGAGAGGTGCATCCCGCGGTGCTGGACCACTGGCAAATAGGGGTGCCGACCGTCGCGTTGGAGCTGGAGATTGACCGGCTGCTGGATGAAGCGTGACGGGAAAATCCGATCGATCAGGACTTTCCCGTCACAGGCTGTCGGCGTATCGCAAACGTTAGCTGGTCGCGGGTGTGAGTTGTTGCTTCGCCACTCCGACGAGCTTCTCGAATCCTGCCATATCCTTGATCGCCATATCGGACAGAACTTTTCGATCTAAGAGAATATTGGCCTTACGAAGGGCATTCATGAAGCGGCTGTAGGCCATTCCATGCATGCGGGTCGCAGCGCTGATGCGGGCAATCCACAGTTGGCGAAAGTCGCGTTTGCGATTCTTGCGTCCGACATAGGCATAGGCCTGCCCCTTATCGACCGACTCGGTTGCTGTTCGAAACAACCGGCTCTTTGCTCCGAACTGGCCTTTGGCCAGTTTCAGGCGTTTCTTCCGCCGCTGTCGTGTTTTGGGACCACCTTTTGTACGAGGCATGGGTCACTGCTCCTTTCAAATCCCGTTCGCAACATCTTCATCGTCGTTATTGAGGAAGGATACGGTTTAACGCCATGGTCATGGTCGAGGACACCTCGACCGTTCCTTTCAACCGCCGCTTCCGGTCTCGCGCTTTCCCAGTCAGCAAATGCCGGCGTCCGGCCTTTCGACGGACCAATTTTCCGGATCCCGTACGCCGGAACCGCTTTTTAGCGCCGCTGTGCGTTTTCATTTTCACTTTCATGGTCGTCTCATCCTTCCTTGTGTGCGCAGGGCGCACTATTTGGGAGCCAAAATCATGATCAGGCTCCGCCCTTCCATTCTCGGCGCAAACTCCACGGTGCCCGCTTCCGTACATTGCTGAATCACGCTCGTCATGATCGTCCGACCCATTTCCTGATTCGCCATCTCTCGACCACGATAGGTCAGCGTCACTTTGGTCTTGTTGCCGTCCGCCAGAAATTCCTTGATTTGTCGGATCTTGATTTCGAGATCGTGCTTATCGGTGCGTGGCCGAAGCTTGATCTCTTTCACCTGCGTAGACTTCTGGTGACGTCGGCTTTGATGATCTTTTTTGCTCAGCTCGAATTTATATTTCCCATAGTCCATGATGCGGCAAACCGGCGGCTGGGACGTGGGGGCGACTTCAACCAGGTCATAGCCCCCTTCCTGTGCCTTACTGAAGGCCTCTGCGGTCGGCAGTATTCCTAATTGCTCGCCTTCCGGACCAATGACTCGAACCTCCCGAATCCTGATTTCCCGGTTTACACGTAATTTAGGGACGATAGGTCACCTCGTTTGTGAGTGGGTTGCCGTTTCACGTAATACTTGATTGGTTTCCGTTTGCAGAAGGGCGAGCAAGCCCTCGATCGGCATCGTGCCGTGATTCGCACCGCTTCGGCCGCGGACGGCGACCGTGCCGCTCTGCACTTCCTTCTCTCCGACCACCAGCATGTAGGGAATCTTGTTCTTTTCCGCTTCGCGGATCTTAAACCCGATCTTCTCGTTCCGAACATCCGCTTCGACTCGGTACCCATGGCCTTTGAGTTCGGAGACGATCCTGGCCGCACATTCATGTTGCTTGTCCGTGATCGTGAGCACCACTACTTGCACCGGAGCCAGCCACAGCGGAAAGGCGCCGGCGTAATGTTCGATGAGAATGCCAAAAAACCGCTCAATCGAACCCATGAGCGCGCGATGGATCATGATCGGCTGATGATACTTGCCGTCCTCTCCCGTATAGGCCAGCTTGAACCGCTCGGGATTGTTGAAGTCGACTTGGATGGTCGAACATTGCCAAGAGCGGCCGAGGACGTCCTTGATCTTGATATCGATTTTGGGGCCATAAAACACGCCCTCACCGGGGTCCACTTGGTACGCGACTCCACGTCCTTTGAGCGCCGCTTCCAAGGCAGTGGTGGCCAGGGTCCAGTTCTCGTCGGACCCGACGGACTTTTCCGGACGAGTGGAGAGATAAACCTCGAACTCCGTGAAGCCAAACGTGCCCAGGATAAAAAACGTGAAGTCCAACACGCGGCTGACTTCGGTCTCGATCTGATCCGGGCGGCAAAACAGATGGGCATCGTCTTGGGTAAATCCACGGACGCGAAGCAGGCCGTGCAGCACACCGGTCCGTTCATACCGATACACAGTGCCCAGTTCTCCATACCGGATCGGCAAGTCCCGATAACTTCGTAAATGCGACTTGTAGATCATGATATGGAAAGGGCAGTTCATGGGCTTGAGCTGATATTCGCTGCCCTCGATCTGCATGGTGGCGAACATGTTTTCGCGGTAATAGTCCACGTGGCCGCTGGTTTTCCACAGGTCTAACCGAGCGACATGCGGCGAATAGACGAGCTCGTAGCCGTCCTTGAGATGTTGTTCCCGCCAGAAATTTTCGATGAGCAACCGGATGAGCGATCCCTTGGGGTGCCACAGGACCAGGCCCGGACCGATCTCGTCCTGCGTGGAAATCAGGTCGAGTTCTTTACCGAGTTTTCGGTGGTCTCGACGCTTGATCTCTTCTAATTTCGCAAGATGCGCGTCCAATTCTTTTTGCGTGGGGAATGAGGTGCCGTACACCCGTTGCAACATTGGGTTGCGCTCATCGCCACGCCAATAGGCACCCCCGGTCGACAGGAGCTTGAATGCCCCGACATGACCGGTGGTGGGGAGGTGCGGTCCCCGGCAGAGATCGACGAACTCGCCTTGGCTGTAGAGTGATATGGGCAATTGGTCATCGAAACCTTGGATCAATTCAACCTTGTACGCTTCTCCGCGGCCCTGAAAAAACTTGATGGCGTCCTGTTTGGAAAGTTCTGATCTCGTGACGGTCAGGCCACGTTTCATGATCTCTTTGGCCCGCGCTTCTATCTTTTCCAGATCTTCAGGAGTAAAGGGGCGCTCGAACGCGAAATCATAATAAAAGCCTTCGTCCAATGCCGGGCCGATCGTCAACTGCGCGGTCGGAAACACTTCCTTCACCGCCTGCGCCATGATGTGAGTGCTGCTATGGCGGTAGACTTCTCGTCCCTCAGCAGACTCAAAGGTCAAGGGTTCGATCGTGGCGTCATGGTTCAGCGGGCGTGACAGGTCCACCGGCTCGCCATTGACCTTGGCGGCAAGCACCTTGGCATCGAGACGTTCCCCGGTTGCTGTGAGGGCATCTCGAACAGAGTATCCTGCTGGTACTTGTTTGCGAGTTCCGTCAGGAAGGGTGATGTGGATGAACATGGTAGGCGCGGACGGTCTTGAACCGTCGACCTCTACCGTGTCAAGGTAGCGCTCTCCCCCTGAGCTACGCGCCTATCGCCCGGCGATGCTAATACAGCGTAACCTGGGGTGTCAAGGAATGAGACGGCAGACAAGCTTTTCCTTCGGCCTTCAACGCGAAGGGGCATCAGAATTCACCTTGTCGCTTCTAAAGGGCTACGACTGCTTGACGGCTGCCTTGAGCTCTTTGCCTGCCGAGAATTTGGGAATGCGGGCGGCGGGAATCTTTAACGCTTCGCCGGTTCGCGGATTTCTCCCCATTCGGGCCTTCCGTTTTGAGATGGTAAATGTGCCAAAATTGACTAATGTGACGCGCTTGCCTTTCTTGAGCGAGGTGGTGACCGCTCCGGTGAAAGCTTCGAGTGCCACCGTCGCTGCGACTTTGGTAATTCCGGCACTGTTGGCCATCTTCGCAATCAATTCTTCTTTGGTCATTGGCTCCCTCCAGTTGTGATTGGCGACCTGTCGATGCGTAGGCTGACTGGCTGTATGATCCCAATTGAGGTGCTGATGGGTTCCGAAGTGCGCCGGGCTAGTTGGCCCTTGCCCGTTTCACCGGGATACGAAGATCAAGAATCTTTTTCCTCAGGGTATTCCGATTCAGGCCCAATAGTTCCGCGGCTTGGATTTGATTGCCTTTGGTCTCCCGTAGGGTCAGCAGGATCAACGGACGCTCGACGGCGGCAATCAACATCGGATGGAGATTTCTGCCGGATCCGTTCCGCATCCCCTTCACGAAATCCCCGACTTTATGTTCCAAATAGGATTCCAGACAGACCGATTGCCCCGCCCCGTTGGACAGCGGGGTGTCCAGCTTGAATGTTTTGGCGCTCTGCAGAAGCGCGGCCGTCCGTTTCAAAACGCTTCGAGACCCGACCAAGAGGAGTGTATGCGCCGGATCAATCGTTGCGAACAATTTTCCGATTTCTGACGGAGACGGTCCCTTGGATTCGACGATCACGGCGTCATAACCGCGCTTGGAATAGTCTTTGGGCAGCGCTAATCCATCCTGGCCGAGTGTAATGGCCTGCTCGCCAAAAAGACCTCGATAGTGGGCCTGGATCTCGCTGTCGGCGCTAAACAATAGAATATTAAATGTTGGTGAACGAAGCGGCATGAAGGTACCGACGAAGAAGAGGGCGGGATTATTGCTCAGCCCTCAAATGATGTCAATCAAGAAAAATGCATGCACATTCCGAGCGCGCGGCGTTGCAGCGCTGAAGATCGCGCATGGTTGTCTCAGAAGGCCGCGCGAAAAAAGTCGATGGAGGCCGACCATGGACAGGGTCTCGCTTGACAGTAGTGCGCTACGCCATGTATAAAATTTCTAATCCCCATCGGAATACTCATAAATGAAGGTTAGTCTTCGAGCCACCTATGGAATTATTGCCGCTGTAGATCTTGCATTACACCATGCCGAACAGCCAGTGTGCGCCAAATCGATCGCGAAACGTCAATCGATTCCGTCTCGGTTTCTCGAACAGGTGCTCCATGCCATGAAGAAGGCAGGGGTGGTGACAAGCCAGCGCGGGGCTCAAGGCGGGTACGTGCTCAGTCGGAAACCTTCGGACGTGTCCGTGGCCGACATTCTGGATGCTTTGGAGGGCCCCCTCTTGGCAAACAACGGGGTATCTGTTTCGAAGACCGCTTCTTCACGTGGCGCCAAGCAAGAAGCCTTGCTGGCACACATCTGGGATCGTGTGAAACGTGCTGAGCTGAGTGTGCTGTCCGAAGTGACGGTGGAAGAACTGGCCAATCGCCAGCGAGCCCTCGAAGCACAATATACGCTGATGTACCATATCTGAGAATGACCACAGCCATGTATCACCGAATCACCAACCAACCGACGAGGTCTTGACCATGAGTCCTAACAGCGTGGGTCTCCGTCCGGCGATTAAGACCGAGCCCATTCCAGCCCATATAGCTGAAGAAATTGAGACCTTTGAAGCCGAAGCCGAACGTGTGCTGGGCGGAGATCTCTCCAACGATATTTTTAAGCCGTTTCGGCTGCAATATGGCATTTACGGCCAGCGACAGCCCGGCGTGCAGATGGTGCGGATTAAGATCCCGTTCGGAGGGTTGACGGGAAACCAGTTGCGCCAAGTTGCCGAGATCGCTGATCAGTTTGCCACCGGCGTGGGTCATGTCACGACCCGACAGGATATTCAGCTCCACTTTGTCGAACTCAAACATGTCCCAGAAATCATGCGCCTGCTGGCCTCCGTGGGACTGACCACTCGCGAAGCCTGCGCGAATACGGTGCGAAATGTCACGGCCTGCCATCTTGCCGGGGTGTGCCAAGGGGAAGTCTTCGATGTCACGCCCTATGCAAAGACCGTGGCCTTGCATCTCCTGCGGAATCCGCTCAACCAGAGCCTGCCTCGGAAATTTAAGATTGTGGGATCGACTCCTCGCATAGCTCAAGTGCTTAGAGAATTTACGCCGATGGACGAACTGCTTCCCACCATCGAAGCCGTGATCAAGGTGTTCGACACGCTCGGGAACCGCAAGAATCGCAACAAGGCCCGCATGAAGTTCGTGATCGAGAAGCTGGGATTCGATGAATTCAAGCGGCGCTGGGAAGCGGCCTATGCGGCCATGGGTTATGCGGTGCCGACACATGAGCCCATCAAGCTGCTGGAGTATGCCGATGAGCCGCCATTGCTTATGCCGACCAAGGCGCCGATCCATACCAATGGGAACGGTCACAGCAATGGAGGCACTTCGTTCAATGGGAATCTGACGGCATTTCAAGCCTGGAAGCGCACCAACGTGGTGCCGCAACGCCAAGCGGGTTTTGCGACAGCGGCGATTAAATTGCCGATGGGGGACCTCACGGGCGACCAAATGTGGGCAGTCGCCGATCTGGCCGAGCGTTATTCTAATGGAAACATCCGCACTACGATCAATCAGAACATGGTCATCCGATGGATCACCGAAGGACGGCTGGAAGAATTCTACGATGAACTTGTGACACATAGCTTGGGCGACCCGGGCGCCGAACTCGTCGAAGACATCATTGCCTGCCCCGGCACCGACACCTGCGGCTTGGGCATCACCTCGTCCAAGGGAATGGCCAGGGCATTGGCCGAAGTATTTCCTGCCGGTGAGGTGCCCGAAGATCTCAGGGATGTGAGCGTCAAAATCAGCGGCTGCCATAATTCCTGTGCCCAACACCATATTGCGACCATCGGTTTGCATGGAGTCGGCAAGCGGCTCGGTGAACACACGGCGCCGCACTATGAATTGCATCTCGGCGGCCATGTCGATGGCACGCCGAAAATCGGACAGCTGACCGTGAAACTGCCGGCGAAGAGTGTTCCGTCAGCCGTTCGACACCTGGTGGACGTCTATCGACGCGATCGGAAAAGCGGGGAGACTCTCCAACACTTCATTGAGCGGGTCGGCAAAGCCGCGCTCAAGGACGAACTTATTCCCTATACGATCGTGCCGCCCTACGATCAAGACCAGACCTACTACTATGATTGGGAGGGCGAGGCCGAATTCGTGCTGGAGGATTTGGGGCCCGGCGAGTGCGCCGGCGGGGCGTTGGAAATGATCGACGACCGTATGCTGGAGGCCGATCAAGAACTCTATCAGGCCAAACTGCTCGTCGAGAAACATCAATATGCTCTATCGGTCAACAAGTCCTATCGCGCCGTCTTGGCTGCCGCCAAGGCCTTGCTGGTCACCGAAGGGATCGACCCCGCGACTGACGCCGACACATTCCAGGAGTTTGATCAACGCCTGGCTAACAAAGGCAGTGTGCCGGCCATGTATCAAAAGCTCGGCGCGCAAGTGGGTGATCTCGGGTCCAAGGATGCGACAGCCGGAGCAGCAAACGAGAAAATGGCCTTTGCCAAACAATTCCTCGCTGTCTGTCGGGCGGCCACAGAGCAGATGGGGAAAGATTTGAAATTGGCGCCAGTGAAAGAGGAACCCGTGCCCGCTGCCGCTTCAAAAGTTGCACCCGCACCTGTCGCGGCCGTTCAGGCGCCAGTGTATGATTTACGTGGCGTCGCCTGTCCAATGAACTATGTGAAGACCAAATTGAAGCTGGAGATGATGGACAACGGGGAGCAACTCGAAGTGTGGCTGGATGCGGGAGAGCCCATTCGAAATGTGCCGGTGAGTTTGCGGAACGACGGACATAAGATTCTCAATGAGGGACCATTAGAGCCCGAAGCGAAGCATTTCAAGATTCTTGTGGAGAAGGTCGAAGCGTAAGGATTAACTAGTGGAACTGAACAACAGCCACACGTCAACTCGGCGTCCGACGGATGAGGATCTCAAGGCGCTCAGCGACTCGTTTGAGGCCAAGCAGCCATGGGACGTGCTGGAGTACGCACTGAAGACGTATCCGCGGCAGATTGTGCTCGCCTGCAGCTTTGGAGCAGAAGACGTGGCGCTAGTGGATATGATGCACCGCATCGATCCGGACGCGCCGCTGTTTTATTTGGATACCGATTTTCTGTTTCCCGAAACCATCGACGTGCGTGATCGCATCATCGCACATTATGGGCTGAGGCCGGCGCAGGTGATTCAGATGAAATCGCAGTTGACGCCCGACCAACAAGCCGTGCAACACGGTCCGGCTCTGTGGGCGAGCAAGCCCGACCAGTGTTGTGAGCTGAGGAAAATCGAGCCGCTGAGCCGCATCCTGGCGAACTACCGTGCCTGGATCACCGGGATCAGGAGAGACCAGGCTCCGACCCGCGCCGACGCTGGTTTGATCGAATGGGATAAGAAATTCAACCTCATCAAAGTGAACCCGCTGGCCCGATGGAGCAGTGAAGACGTCTGGACGTATCTCCAACTCCACGAAGTGCCCTATAACGCCCTGCACGATCGCAACTATCCCAGCATCGGCTGCACGCATTGCACCGCGCCTGTCCTTCCGGGAGACGATCCTCGCTCGGGTCGGTGGAAGAACTTCGGCAAGACCGAGTGCGGACTGCACAAATAACATCATCGGCACCCTGAAATCAGACAAGGTCATTACCCTCACATGCAACATCTGCTCGCCAAAGTCGCCAAGGGCCAGAAGACATCGAAAGATCTCACCTGGGAAGAAGCCAAACAGGCCATGCGCCTGATGATCGAAGGCACCGCTACGCCGGCGCAAATCGGGGCCTTTCTCATCGCCATGCGCTTCAAGTCTGAATCCGTCACGGAATTAGCCGCCTTCACCGCCACGGCGCGACAATACGTTCCTCCCGTGCCGGTTAGCGCCGGGCTGGGGGTGGTCGATGTGCCTGTCTACGCCGGCAAGCGAGAAACGTTCCACGCGATCATTCCGGCCGCGATTGTCGCAGCAGCCGCAGGCGCGGTGTTCTTGTTACATGGAGTGGATGGGCCGCCGGATCGGCGCGGCATTTCGTCGGTGCTGAAACTGTTGGGGATTCCGGTCGATTTGACTGCCAAATTGGTCGGGGCTGAATTGGAGAAGAAAGGGCTAGCCTATTTGGACCTAGCGCTGTATCACCCGCCGGTAAGCCGGTTTTTGGAAATGCGGCAAGAATTGGGCGTGCGGAATGTCTTCCATCCCATAGCGAGAATGCTCAATCCCGCGCGCGCAACCTCGCAGGTGATCGGCCTGTCGCACCCGCCGTATTTTGAAAAGACCGTTGAGGCGTTGCGCATGTTGAGCTGTCCGCGGGCGTTGGTGATCCGCGGGGTGGAAGGCGATCCAGAACTTTCGATCGGCAACGTCACGCGGCTCCTGGAACTCAAGGATGAACGGATCACTCCGTTCACATTTCAGCCAAAAGATGCGAGTCTGACGATGGCCACCTTCCGCGAAATGGCCGGGTTTCCCGTCGAACAGCGGGAGCGGGAAGCTGATCTGATCAAGCGGCTGGTGGCCAATGAGATTCAGGGAGGGCAGCGGGATTGGGTGCTTCTCAATGCCGCCATGTTGCTGTACGCCGCCGGTAAGGGAGCCTCCATCGCTGGAAATCTTGAGATAGCCCGTCGCGCGCTCGAATCTGGGCAAGCCAAGGCCAAGCTGGGCGAATTGGCAGCCGTTGCCGGAGCCGATGCTGGGGCTGCGACAAGGGTCGGCATTTCCGCGTAAACCAAAGAGTGTGAACCATGAAACATCTGCGTCAGCTCGAAGATCAAAGTGTCTATATCCTTCGCGAAGCTTATAAACATTTCAATCACCTGGCCATGCTGTGGTCCATGGGGAAGGATTCCACCGTGCTGCTGTGGTTGGCGCGCAAGGCGTTTTTCGGAAGTGTGCCCTTTCCGTTGCTGCACGTGGATACGAGTTACAAAATTCCCGCGATGATCGAATATCGCGATCGAATAGCCCGGGAGTGGCGATTGAATTTAGTCGTGGGGCAAAACAAGGCAGCGCTGGCGGCGGGCATGAACCATACCTTGGGCCGAGATGTCTGCTGTACGGCGTTGAAGACAAATGCGATGAAGGATTTGGTTGAAGAAAAGGGCTACACGGGCATTATTCTCGGGGTCCGCGCGGATGAGGACAGCACCAGGGCGAAGGAGCGGTACTTTTCGCCTCGCGACAAACATGGGGACTGGGATTTCCGCGATCAACCACCGGAGTTGTGGGATCAATTCAAAACGACTTTTCCGCCCGGCACGCATATTCGAATTCATCCGCTTCTCGATTGGACTGAGATCAACATTTGGGAATACATCAAGCACGAAAACATTCCCTTCATGGATCTCTACCTCGATAGGGGAGACGGGACACGGTATCGCAGCTTAGGCTGCGCGCCCTGTACCATGCCGATCAAATCCACGGCGAAGACGGTCGACGAGATTATCATAGAACTCCGTGGAAGCCATGTGGCCGAGCGGGCGGGTCGGGCGCAGGACGCGGGGCGCGGCATGGAAATGCTCCGCAAGAAAGGTTACATGTGAGCCGGTTGGCGCAGGCCGCTGCGGCTGATGGGTGTACGAACCGCGACCATATAAAATTAGGGCGTCATTGAGCGAGTGAAGCGTATGACACAGGACGAACAGACCAAGCCGCAGGAAAGTCTCAACATCGTCATCGTGGGCCATGTGGACCATGGGAAGTCCACCTTGGTGGGGCGACTCTACGCCGATACTGGGTCATTGCCGGAAGGCAAGCTGGAAAAGGTCCAGGCCATTTGCCGTCAGCAGGGCAAGGAGTTTGAGTACGCCTTTTTGTTCGACGCATTTTTGGAAGAGCAGGAGCAGGGCATTACGATCGACACGGCGCGCACATTCTTTATCTGGAACGGGCGACAATACATCATCATCGACGCCCCCGGACACAAAGAGTTTTTGAAGAACATGATCTCGGGCGCCGCTCGGGCTGAAGCCGCACTCTTGTTGATCGATGCCCTGGAGGGTGTGCGCGAGCAGTCGAAGAAACATGGCTATTTGTTGTCGCTGCTGGGGGTGACGCAGTTCGCAGTGGTCGTCAACAAAATGGACCTGGTGGGCTATCGTCAGGATGTGTTCGAGGGGATCGAAAAAGAATACCGCGAATTTTTGGGTCAATTCAGGGCGGTTCCGCAACAGATGATTCCGGTCAGCGCCAAGCAAGGCGATAACATCGCGTTGCGCAGCGGGAACATGAGTTGGTATCAAGGCCCCACGGTGCTGGAGACGTTAGCTCTCTTCAAGAAAGAACGGGTTCGCTCGGAGCAACCACTTCGGTTTCCGCTCCAGGACGTCTATAAGTTCGACGCGCGACGAATCCTGGCCGGACGCATCACGGCCGGTCGCTTGAAGGTCGGAGACCAGCTGGTCTTCTCGCCCTCGAATAAAACGGCCCTGGTGCAGTCGATCGAAGGATTTAATGTCGAACCGCCGCCCAGTGAAGCGCTAGCCGGTCAGTCGGTCGGGATCACGCTCGACGAACAGATCTTCGTGGAGCGTGGAGAAATTGCCTCGCATCGGGATTCGATTCCCTTGGTCTCGACGGCCATTCGCGTGAACCTGTTCTGGATGGGGCGCCGACCGCTTGAAAAGGGGCGAAAATATTCTTTGCGGCTCGCCACGCGAGAAGTGGCTTGTGAGGTGGCCGCGATTCACCGCATTATCGATACCGCCGATCTGGCGCAGCTTCAAGAGAGTCAGTCGGTGACCAGGAATCAGGTAGCCGAGTTGACCTTACGCGTCAAGGCGCCGCTGGCCTTCGATCTGTCGTCATCATTTGAATCGACAGGGCGATTCGTCCTGGTGGATGAATACGACATTGCCGGCGGCGGAATTATCACCGAGCTTGTGCATGATGAGCAGGAAGGCCTGCGCGAGGAGGCCCGGCAGCGGGAATATGCCTGGCTCACAGGGGATGTTCGGTCAGAGGATCGAGCCGAACAGTACGGGCACCGGGCCGCCATTGTGTTGTTCACGGGATCGGCCCAGACCGGGAAGACATTTTTGGCCAGACGGGTAGAGGCATTATTGGTCGCCGATAGCCGGCATGCCTATTTGTT
Organism: Nitrospira sp.; assembly: GCA_021323395.1. GTDB lineage: Bacteria > Nitrospirota > Nitrospiria > Nitrospirales > Nitrospiraceae > Nitrospira_A. The sequence goes on along the minus strand of JAJONL010000026.1, from coordinate 17,694 downwards.
GGAAGGCGAGAATCTTTTGCAGGGATTGGATGCGGATCTATCTGCTGCCGATCCGTCCTTTGCGGCCGAACGGGTGCGCCGGTACGGCGAGGTTGCCAGACTTCTCATCGATACGGGGCTCATTGTGGTGTCAACGAGTAAGACCTTCGGCATCAATTATCAGCGGATGGCGGAGATGATCAGGACATTGGTTCAGCCGGCTCCGGTCATCGCCGTGCATATGAGCAGGGCCGGGGAAGAGCCACCGCCAAATACCGATCTGCACTTTGCCGGACCCCAGGATTTCGATGGCGCTGCCCGCGAGATCCTTGAGGAGTTGAAGCGGCGGGGCGTGTTGCTCCAAACGGCCGGCACAAAGTCCCCCATTCAGTATTCAATCTAGTAGTAAGCGCAGCGGGGTCGTTTGACTCCGTCGAAACCCCTGTGGTAGCGTCCTTCATCAACAATTTCGAGGGTTTTTCATGACCATCGCGGCCAGCAAGGATCTGAAATCGATCCTCACGAAGCTCCAATATTCGGACGATGCCAAAGTCGTTCAGCAGATCACCGCCCAGATGAAGCAGGTGCAGGCGCGAATGGCCGGCGTCAAGCAAAAGTTAGTAGTGATGAGCGGAAAGGGCGGAGTGGGGAAGAGCATGACCACCGTCAATCTCGCGCTGGCGCTGGCACGGCAGGGCGCGAAAGTGGGTTTGCTCGACGTCGATCTGAATGGCCCCTGTGTCCCGCGAATGATGGGTCTTCATGGCCAGTCATTGACCATGACCCCAGAGGGGGCGTTGCCTCCTGTCGGGCCGCTCGGCATCAAGGTGGCTTCGATGGATTTTTTCCTCGACGATGCCTCGCCGGTGCGGTGGAAGGGACCGATGGATCTGAGTCCCGTATGGCTGGGCCTGATGGAAATGAACGTCATCCGGGAATTCCTGGCCGATGTGATCTGGGGAGAGCTGGACTATTTGCTGGCAGACCTCCCGCCAGGGGCCGCTGCCGATAAACCCCCGGTCATTGCGGGATTCATTCCCGATCTCGCTGGCGCGATCGTCGTGACGACACCTTCTGAGGTCGCTTCCGATGTAGTACAGAAGTCCGTCACCTACGCGCGGGATATGGGGATACGCGTTTTGGGCATCGTTGAGAACATGAGCGAGTTTCGCTGCCCTTCCTGTGGGGCGGAGAACGAACTGTTTGAGGGAAATACCGAGGCAATGTGCGATGTGCTGGATTTGCCGCTGCTCGGTCGCATCCCATTCGATCGTAAATTAGCCAAGACATTCGATAAGGGGCAGCCGCTCCTCGATCCTGACTATCCGACGATTCAGAAATATCAGGAAATCGTCGGGCGGATTCAATCGTTACTGGATTACAAAAAAGTCCTGGCGGAAAAGCTGTAAGCGCACCGGCCCGGAGGAGGATTCCTATGAAGTTCGTTTGCCTGAACTGCGAGACCTACATGACGTTTCAGAAGGTCGAAAAACCTGGTGAGGGCTCACTCGGGGTCTTTTTCGGCTGCCCATCCTGTGAGGCCAAATTCTCCATGGTGACCAATCCGGGCGAGACGCAAATGGTCGCCTCGCTGGGTGTGAAGCTGGGAGGCCGTACAGAGACGGCTGAACCGTTCGAAATGACTCGCGGGACTCTGAAAGATGAAGCGCAGGCTGGCGCAGGGCAGATGGCCGCCTACCTCAATGAAAAGATCCAAAGCGGGCAACCGGCGACGACTTCGGAAAAGCCTAGTGCACCTCCGTCCAATGTAGAAAAGACTTCCGGCGGTTGTCCATTCTCTGCGATGGTGGCGGAAATGGGATTAACCTCAGGGGGAAAGCCGCAAAACGGAAACGGCACGAGTGAATTCACCTGGACGGCCGATGCCAAAGAAAAATTGGAGCGCTTGCCCTCGTTTGTGAAGCCGATGGTCCAGAGCAGTGTCGAAGCCTATGCGCGCAAACAGGGGTATAAAAACATTACGTTGCAAGTCATGGACGATTCGAAAAATGATTCCCCCAACGGCATTGCCTGGACGAAGGATGCCGAGCAGCGCATGGACAACATCCCCGACTTCATTCGGCCGATGGCCCGACGCGAGATTGAGCGGATTGCCAAGGAACGCGGGCTGACAGAAATCACCGCCCAAGTGATGGATGAAGCCAAAGAGAAATTCATGAAGTTCATGTAGCCGGCATTGCATGCGTGAGACGAATGTGTGGCCCATCCAGCCGACGGGATGGGCCGTTCCATTCCCGCCTTCTTCTTTTTCTCGACTGTTTTGTTGTCTGAGGCATACTGCGCCATGGCTGCGGTTCGCGGCATTGCTCTGCCTTATTCTGACGGTGAGTGAGGCACCCTCCGCAAGGGCGCAACATGGAGAACAGCTCGGTTCTGGGGTGGCCGGTGAGCATCACCACCATAGGGGAGGGACAAAGCCCTCGTGGGAGGGTTCGGTACAGGCCATCGCTTATTCTGAATTCAATCACCATTTAGCCGGCCTATTCCTTCTCCTGATCGGACTGAGCGAAGTGCGTCAGGCCCTGGGATGGCCGGCTCTTGTCTGGACCAGGTTCCTGCTTCCCAGTGCCTTGACGATAGGGGGAATCTTTCTCCTCATTTGGAGTGATCACGACTCCTGGCCCATCGGGTCGCTTACCTTCGCGCAGACCTTCTTCGGCGATGATGAGGAAATCTTTCAACACAAGGCCTATGGCATTCTTGCGTTTGCGGTCGGCACGATAGAATTCCTACGACGGCTCGGCTGGTTCGCCCATGCGGCTTGGACTGTCCCGCTGCCGCTCTTTGCCATTGTGGGCGGCCTCATGCTGTTCGGCCATTCCCATGGTGATCATCCTGCTGCCTATAAAATTGCGGTTCACCATGCGATCATGGGGACCATGGCTATCACCGCCGGGTCATCAAAGCTGGTATCCGGTTGGAGAGCCAGGCAAATGGTCAGGGAGCGGTCCTATTGGGAACTCATCTGGGCAAGCCTTGTGCTGGTGATTGGCCTGCAGCTGCTTATGTACTCCGAGTAGGCAATGTGGCATCGCCGGCCATGCTGGTTGCAGAGCAACCACCGCCTATCAACCCATCAGGCGCCCCCGCTGCTCAGCACAGTTGGCGCGCTCTCGTCGCGTTGACACCCCCGCCAGGTCTGTGTTAGCTGTACTTTTTTAATCAGCTTTGGATCCGAGCCTGGGACAGGACCAATGCCCCAGGTCAGGGAAGAGGAGTCGCCATGGGTGGCCACAGTCATTGGGCAACGATCAAGCGGCATAAGTCGGCTGTCGACGCAAAGCGGGGGAAGATTTTTACCCGCATTATCCGCGAATTGACGATTGCGGCGCGCTCGGGCGGTGATCCGGACGGGAACCCCCGGTTGCGGTTGGCGATTGCCAAGGCCAAAGAAGCCAACATGCCCGGCGACAATATGAAGAAGGCGATTCAGCGTGGCACCGGCGAATTGCCGGGGGTCACCTATGAGGAGTTTACTCTCGAAGGGTACGGTCCCGGCGGAACGGCCGTATTGATGGAAATTACGTCGGACAATCGCAATCGCACGGTGGCCGAGATCCGCAATTTGTTGACCAAGAACGGTGGCAACATGGCGGAGGCAGGCGCCGTGGCCTGGCAGTTTCACAAGAAGGGAATGTTGGTGGTCGAAAAGGGAAGGGTTGAGGAAGACGCGCTCTTGACCATTGCCTTGGAAGCCGGCGCCGAGGACGTCAAAGTGACGGACAAAGCATTTGAAGTCTTGACCGACCCGCATGATTTTGAGGCCGTGAAAAAAGCGCTGAGCGACGCCAAAATCGAGTGCTCACTTGCCGAATTGAACTTCATCCCGCAGAATACGATTGTATTGGAAGAGAGACCGGCCGAACAAATGTTGAGACTCATGGAAATTCTGGACGAACATGATGATGTGCAGAAAGTCCACGCGAATTTCGATATTTCGGATGAGGTCATGGAGAAAGTCGCCGCCGCCACCGCCTAAGCAGGGAGTCTCGGCACTGAGAATCGAATCTCGCCCAGTTCGTTCAACGGTCCGACTGCCGTTCTGCTTGCATCCGTCGATCGCATGATCGCCTTACTGACAGGCCTCCTGGCCTCCAAGGCGCCTTCTCACGTGACGCTTGACGTTCATGGCGTCGGTTACGAGGTATTGATCCCTCTGAGCACCTATTATTCGTTACCCGACCAGCACGAGCGCGTGACACTCACCATCCATACCCATGTGCGAGAGGATGCCATCCAGCTCTATGGGTTTTTGAGCCCAATAGAAAAAGAGGCCTTCCTCTTGCTGACGGGGATCTCTGGAATTGGGCCCAAGCTGGGCCTCAGCGTTCTTTCCACACTGGCCGTCCCCGACCTGTACGCAGCCATTCAGACCGGGGACACAGAGAAGCTGGGAACGGTCTCCGGTATCGGGAAAAAGTCTGCTGCGAGAATCGCGCTGGAGTTGAAGGACAAAGTGGCAAGACTGCATCCCGCCGGCGAAGCAATCGATTTGGAAAATGGGGCAGTTGGCAATCCCCTCTATGAAGACGCCCTGTCGGCGCTTGTAAACCTCGGCTATCGACTTCAGGATGTCAAGGACACGCTCAAAAGAATCGAGAGAGCAGGGACCGCGGACCAAGGGTTGAAGGATGTGATTCGCGAGGCGCTCAAAGATCTTGCCAAGGGGTGATGCATGTCGACAAGCTCTCGCACAAGATGGACTTCCTGCGGAATCAATCGCCTCGTGAGACTCGTGTTATGCGGATTGCTGGTATGGGCCTGTGCGGCCAGCCTGGTTCGCGCGGCCGAGGGAGAAGAGCCGAAGTCCGTTCGAAAAACCTGCGGCTCATGCCCGGATGGTTATGCCACCACCGGGGTGACCCCTGCGCCGGAGATTTGCAAGGATGGGGAGCCGACCCTGGTGCAATGCGTACCGTTAGGCGGCAATCTGCTCTCGGTGTGCGGGCCCTGCCCAGAGGGGTACTCGGAGGTCGGTCATTCGAACCTCCCCTCGCGTTGCGGATCAAAAGATGGAGGCCTGCTGTCACAGTGCCAGTCGGTAGAGATGGGATCGAGCATGCCCGATCCAAACCAAGGCGGAGTGAAATGCCCGCCCGATTGCGGGAGCACGGCCGCGCCTGGATCAGGAGCCGCATCGCCGCCGCCAAAGTTTAGGCCCGCACCAGAACGCAAGTAGCGTGACATGGTGTGACCCACGGATTCTCTACATGTCCGACCGCCCAGTGACCAATCAAGCGACCGACGATGAGCGTGGCATCGAGGCCGCGCTCCGTCCACAGAGCTTGCGGGACTATATCGGCCAGCCTCGCATGAAAGAAGCCTTGGAGATTTGCATCGAGGCGGCCAAGCGCCGAGGCGAAGCCTTGGATCACGCCATTTTTTACGGCCCACCGGGCCTGGGCAAGACGACCATCGCTCACGTCATCGCGCGGGAGATGGGTTCAGCGATTCGATCGACGTCCGGATTGGTCCTGAGTCATGCCGGCGATCTCGCCGCAATTCTGACCAATTTGCAGGAACGGGATGTGTTGTTTATTGATGAAATCCATCGATTACCGGCCTCTGTGGAAGAAGCGCTTTATCCGGCGATGGAAGATTATCAGCTCGATCTCGTGGTTGGGCAAGGTGCCTCGACCAGGACGATCAAGTTGGAGTTGCCGCGATTTACCCTTGTCGGAGCCACGACCAGGGCAGGAGCCTTGACCTCCCCCCTACGGGACCGGTTTGGTCTCGTGCACCGGTTGGAGTTTTATTCCGCCCAGGAACTCACCGCCATCGTCACCCGGTCGGCAGGCTTGCTGAATATTCCAATCGACGCGGCCGGCGCTGCTGAAATTGCCCGTCGAGCCCGCGGCACCCCACGCATTGTGAATCGATTGGTGAAGCGTATCAGGGACTATGCGGAGATCAAGGCTGAGGGGCGCATCACGCAGCAGGTGGCGCAGGATGCATTGGTCTGGCTGGCCGTCGATGTGGCAGGCTTGGACGGGATGGATCGGAAGATCCTGTTGACGGTGATTGAGAAATTCAACGGGGGACCGGTCGGTGTGGATTCCTTGGCGGCGGCCGTCCAGGAGGATAGGGGTACGCTGGAGGACGTGTATGAACCCTACCTGATTCAAGCCGGCTTTCTTGAGCGGACCGGCAGGGGTCGCCAGGCGACCAGGTTAGCCTTCGAGCATCTGAAGAAACGGAAAGATCTCCTGACTCTCTCCGACCAGGACATATCGCTCACAACTCCTTGAATCACCACGCCTATCCTTGCAATGGACTTGCCGGCTCCTGTAGGATACCCTCTTGCCCAAGTTCACGATGTGAATCCAAATTCGTTGCCCTAACGCGCCGATTCCAGAGGCAGGATCCGCGAAGAGGATATCCCCATCATGTCGGAAGATTTGCGAGAACATCGGCAGGAAATAGACCGAATCGACGATCAGATTTTGCGCCTGCTGAACGAGCGTTCGAAATCGGTGATCGAGATCGGCAAGCTGAAGAAATTGAAGGACGCCGAGGCCCCGCTGCACACACCGGCCCGTGAGGCGGCGATTTTCGAGCGACTTACCCAGCAAAACACCGGCCCCTTTCCCACTGACGCCATTCGAGCCGTCTATCGGGAGATCATGTCCGCCTCGTTGTCCCTCGAAGGCCCGCAGAAGGTGGCGTATCTTGGGCCGAGGGCGACATTCACCCACATGGCCTGCATGCAGAAATTTGGGTCGTCCGCACAATACATTCCAGTGAATAGCATCAAAGATGTGTTCAGTGAAGTAGAGCGGGGGCGCGCCAATTTTGGCGTGGTACCGATCGAAAACACCACTGAAGGCGTGGTGAACCACACGCTGGATATGTTCATCGATTCCAGCCTCTTGATCTATGGAGAGGTGCTGCAGGAAGTGGCGCACCACTTGATGTCCAAAAATGGGGTGATCGGGGACATTGCCAGAATCTATTCGCATCCACACGCCATTGCGCAATGTCGGAACTGGTTGGAAACGAATCTGCCGCGGGTGCCGGCATCGGAGGTGGCAAGTACGGCCAGGGCGGCAGAGTTGTGTGTCGACGATCCGTCGGCCGCCGCCATCGCCTCTGAACTGGCGTCTCAGCTATACGGGCTGAAGGTCATTACGGCCAGGATCGAAGACAACATCAATAACTTTACCCGCTTTCTCGTATTGTCGCAGAAACCGCCGGAACGGACTGGTCGTGACAAGACCTCGCTCATGCTGTCGATCAAGGATAAGGTTGGCGCGCTGTACGATCTCTTGCGACCCTTTGCCTCCCATGGTCTCAACATGACCAAGATCGAATCCCGTCCCTCCCGCCGCAAGGCCTGGGAATATATTTTCTTCGTCGACATCGAGGGGCACATCGATGAAGAACGGGTCAAGAAGGCAGCCGAAGAAGTTAAGAGCCGTTGTCTGTTCATGAAAATACTTGGATCCTATCCCGCCCATTCATGAGGATGACGTAACACCATGGCGTTGAAGGTGCATCCCGATATTGCTTCACTCGTGCCGTACGTTCCTGGAAAACCCGTCGAAGAATTACAGCGAGAATTAGGGCTGCCGCGCGCCATTAAGCTGGCCTCCAATGAAAATCCCATCGGACCCTCTCCGAAGGCGCTTGCCGTGTTGGCTGAGGCGGCCCCTACGCTGCATCGGTATCCTGACGGGGGAGCGTTTCGATTGCGTGGAGCGTTGGCCGAACGATGGAAGGTCACGCCGGACCATGTGATCCTGGGGAACGGGTCGGACGAACTCCTCGGGCTGCTGGCGCGGACGTTTCTGTCGCCCGGCGATGAAGCCGTGATGGCCGAGCAGACTTTCGTCATCTACAAGATGGAGGTGAAGGCGGCGCACGGAGTGGCGATCGAAGTGCCGCAGAAAAATTGGCACCATGATTTGCCTGCGATGGCCGCCGCGATCACCGACAGGACGCGACTGCTTTTCATCTGCAATCCGAACAATCCGACCGGCACCATGGCGGCGAAGGCGGAAGTCGCCGCCTTGATGGCGCGCCTGCCCGACCATGTGGTGGTGGTGTTCGATGAGGCCTATTACGAGTATGTTCAGCATCCGGAGTTCCCGGAGGCGATCGACTACGTCAAGGGGGGGCGACATGCCATTGTGTTGCGGACCTTCTCCAAGATTTATGGATTGGCAGGTCTTCGCATCGGGTATGGCATTACGACGCCGGAGATTACCAATTACCTCAATCGAATCCGTCCGCCCTTCAATGCGAACAGTATGGCCCAACGGGCCGCGCTGGCGGCCTTGGAGGATGAGGCGCATGTGACGACGAGCCGAACCCTCAATCACACTGAAATGGATAAGGTGCGCATGGGCTTGCAGCGGCTCGGATTCGAGGCGCTGCCGAGTGAGACCAACTTTCTGTATTTCGATGTGGGACGAGACGGCCGCGAGGTGTTCAACGCGCTCTTGCGAGAGGGCATCATCGTGCGGCACATCGAAGGCCGCATGTTGCGGGTCACCATCGGACTACCGGAAGAAAATCAATTGTTCCTGAGCGCGCTCCAGCACGTCACGCGCGCGACGCAATAAGGAAAATGTGACCATGATTATAGTCTTGAAACCCGAAGCCTCGGAACGGGAAGTCGACCACATCATTGATCGGCTTCGCGAACTCGGATTGAAGTCGCATATCTCGACCGGACAGGAACGGACCATCATCGGGGTGATTGGAGACGATCGGATTCTGCACAATCAGCCGTTGACGGCGTTGCCTGGCGTCGAGAGTGTCCTGCCGATTCTCGCTCCCTGGAAGTTAGTCAGCCGGGAGTTCAAAAAAGAGAACACCATTATCGATGTCAACGGCGTCAAAATCGGCGATAAGAAGATTACCATCATGGCGGGCCCCTGCGCAGTCGAACGATTGGAATTGACCGTGGGCATCGCCCACGAGGTCAAATCGTCCGGCGCCACCATTCTACGTGGAGGCGCCTACAAGCCGCGGACCTCGCCTTATTCCTTTCAAGGATTGGGACGGGAAGGCCTCGACTATTTGGTCGAAGCGAAAAAACAGACGGGTTTGCCGGTGGTGAGCGAGATCCTGGACACGCGGGACATCGAACTGTTTCTTGAGAAAGCCGACATCATCCAGATCGGCGCCCGGAACATGCAGAACTTCGAGTTGCTCAAGGAAGTCGGCGCCTATGACAAGCCGGTGCTGCTGAAACGGGGTCTGTCGGCTACGATCAAGGAATTCCTGCTGTCTGCTGAATACATCATGTCGCGGGGCAATCGTAACGTCATGTTGTGCGAGCGCGGCATCCGCACCTTTGAAACACAGTATCGAAATACGTTGGATCTGGCGGCCATTCCGACCCTCAAGGATCTCTCTCATCTGCCGGTGATCGTCGATCCCAGCCATGCCACGGGCAAGTGGGATTTAGTGGCGCCCATGTCCAAGGCAGCGATCGCGGCCGGGGCCGACGGACTCTTGATCGAAGTGCATTCCAACCCCGAATGCGCGCTCTGCGACGGCGAAGAGTCGATCCGTCCCTCTAAATTCAAGGAGCTGATGGGGGATCTGCAGAAAATTGCTGCGGCGGTCGACAGGACACTGTGATTCAGTTCGGGAGTCTGCTGGCGCACAGTGGTAGGTATCGAAAGTCATATGTCGTCGAATGATGAGACCACAGTTTAAGCAAGTCGCGATTATCGGAGTCGGACTGATCGGCGGTTCTTTGGGGATGATCCTGCGCCGCCGGAAATTGGCCGCGTCCGTCGTCGGCATCGGACGACGGGTGGAAAATCTCAAGACGGCCGTGGAAATGGGCGCCATCGATAGATATGTATCGGACCCGCGAGAAGGCGTGGAAGGATCGGATTTTGTCCTCTTGGCGACACCGGTAGACACCTACGAACGACACCTCCGGGAGTGGGCCACTTGCCTCATGCCGGGGGCCATCGTGAGCGATGTCGGAAGCGTAAAGGGTGATCTGGTGGCGCGGGCAGAGGCTTTGTTGCCGCCGTCCGTACGGTTCGTCGGCGCGCATCCCATTGCCGGCAAGGAAAAGACCGGTGTCGCTGCGGGATCAGAAACACTGTTTGCGGGCGCACGCTGTATCCTGACTCCCACGGCCAAGACAGACCCCGACGCGCTGAGCACGGTCCGCGCCATCTGGGAAATTGCCGGGTCGATCGTACTGGAGATGGATCCCTATCTTCACGACAAGATTCTTGGAGCGGTCAGCCATCTGCCACATGTGGCGGCCTTTGCCTTGATGACGGCGTTGGCGGATGTGCGCGACCATGGCCTGCCTGAACTTGATCTGGCGGGCCATTCAGGCGGAGGTTTGCGAGATACCACGCGCATTGCGGCGAGTTCCCCTGAAATGTGGCGAGACATCTTCTTATGGAACCGGGACAATCTCGTATTTTTGATCGAGACCTATGAACGGCATCTCGGCGAGCTCAAACGACTGATCGCGTCAGGTGATTCTGCCGGTATCGAGAAGCAGCTGGATCGAGCCAAACATGAGCGGGAACAGCTCACCGCACGTAAGCCGGAGGGAGTGTAGCCGACAATGGCATCCTTGACTGTTACGCCCGGCCGTCCGTTGAAGGGCACGATCGATGTGCCAGGGGACAAGTCCGTGACGCACCGAGCCATCATCCTCACGGCTCTGGCCGAAGGGGTCAGCATCGTTTCGGACTATTGTCGCGGCGAAGATTGTCTGAATACCATGCGCGCATTTCGATCGCTCGGCGTGCGGATCGAGGAAACGGCTGAACAGTTGCAGGTGCATGGAAAAGGCATGTGGGGACTCACGGAACCTTTCGGCCCCATTGATTGTGGGAACTCCGGCACCGGTATTCGGTTGATGGCGGGCTTGTTGGCCGGGCAGGATTTTTTTACCGTCCTCACGGGAGATGAATCGATCAGACGGCGTCCGATGGGCCGAGTCGTGAAACCGTTGCGGTCGATGGGCGCAACGATCGCCGGCAGAAAAGGCGGGGAACTGGCGCCCTTGGCGATCACGGGGACCAGGCTCACAGGCATGTCGTATTCATCGCCGGTCGCGAGTGCCCAAATCAAATCGGCGCTGCTGTTGGCCGCACTCTATGCCGACGGCGCGACGACCATCGCGGAGCCGCGACTTTCGCGCGATCACACCGAGCGCATGTTCGACTACTTCGAGATCCCATTGCGGCGTGACGGTTGTATGGTTCACTTGGAAGGCCGCCCGTCGGTGCGTTGGGGCGGTAAACAGGTCGTGGTGCCTGGGGACTTTTCCGCAGCGGCGTTTTTTGTGGTCGGCGCCTCGATTGTGCCCGAGTCGGATGTGACGGTGCGCCGCGTCGGTATGAATCCGACTCGGACCGGCTTATTGGAGATCCTGCGTCACATGGGCGCTCAAATTGACATCCTCGATCCACGTGAGGAGGCCGGTGAGCCGGTCGCCGATCTGCGGGTACATGCCAGGCCGCTGAAGGGAGTGCGGATCGGGCCCGAGCAGATTCCTCAGACCATCGACGAGTTTCCGATTCTGTGTGTGGCGGCAGCCGTGGCAGAAGGCGAAACGGTGATCACCGGCGCTGAGGAATTGCGGGTGAAGGAGAGCGATCGTATCGCCACGATGGCGACGGAACTGCGGGCGATGGGGGCGCGCATCGAAGAACGGCCGGACGGCATGGTGATACAAGGGTTGGGGCGCAAGGGGGTAAATGGGGCGCTGACCGGCGCGACCTGTGCCAGTCACAGCGACCATCGTGTGGCCATGTCCGTCGCGATTGGAGCCTTGACCGCTGCGCAGTCAACCCTCATTCAGGATACGGCCTGTATCGAGACATCGTTCCCGAATTTCGATCGTAAGTTATTGGAACTGTTGACTGGTCCTGAAAAACGACTATAGTGCGAGGATTGCGTGAGGGACAGGGCGGAGTCAAGACAGGGAAAGCAAGGGCTGATCATCGCGATTGATGGTCCGGCCGGCGTCGGGAAGAGTACGGTCGCAAGACTACTGGCTCTACGGCTCGGATATTTGTACCTGGATACCGGCGCTCTCTATCGCGCCATCGCGTGGAAGGTCCGAGATGCGGGGCTGAGTCCGGATGACCGGGCCAGCATTGCTGCGCTGCTTCCTGAGACGACGCTCCGTATGGCATGTGGTCCCGAGCAGGCCCACGTTCTGCTGGATGGACGGGATATTACGGGCGAATTGCGAACGCCGGCGGTGACGGCGCTTGCGTCCATGGTATCGGCGATTCCTGCCGTGCGAGAATGGCTGCTGCCGGTGCAGCGGCAGATCGGCGCCGAAGGCTGCGTCGTGGCGGAGGGACGCGATATCGGGACGAAGGTGTTCCCCGAAGCGGACATGAAGTTTTTTCTTGAGGCAGATCCGGAGATTCGCGCCACGAGGCGACATCGTGAATTGGTCGCTGCAGGCCATGCAGTTCAATTGGATGAAACTAAGCGCGATCTGACCGGACGTGACGAGCGCGATCGCAGTCGCACAGTGGCGCCATTGATGCCTGCGCCGGATGCCGAGCGCATCGATACCTCGAGCATGCCCGCAGAGATGGTCGTCGAGCACATGATGGCTGTGATCACGGCGAAATTGTGATCTCCGCGTTGTACGGTTTCTTGTGGATCGTCTCGCGAGTGGTCGGCTGGTTGTGTTTTCGCTATCGAGCGGTCGGTACGGTTCCACAGCAAGGCGGCTTTCTTATCGCCTCGAACCATGCCAGTTATTTAGATATTCCCCTGCTTGGATGTGGGATTCCGCGGCGGGTCTGGTACATGGGCCGACATGACTTGTTTCCCGTTCCCTTGCTCAATGGACTGTTGCAGGCTCTGGGATGGATTCCCCTGCGGGTGGGACGTCTCGACCGTGACGCTTTCAGCAAGGCCGTATCGCTCATCAAAGAAGGCAAGCCGGTCGCGATCTTTCCTGAGGGAGGGCGGACCACGACCGGTGCCTTGAAGCCGGGCAAGCCGGGCATCGGGGTGATCGTGTCCCAGACCGGCTGTCAGGTTGTGCCGGCCCATATCGGGGGGACGTTCAACGTATTACCGCCCGGCGCCAGGTGGCCCAGATTTCATCGAGTTACGGTGGCCTATGGAATGCCGATCGATTTTTCGTCGGATGCCGCCCGGTTGGAAGGAAAGGCATTTTATCAGCATGTCAGTCGAACGGTCATGGCAAAGATTGCGGAACTCGGACAGGTTCCGAGGCCCGGAGACTGGTCGGCAAAGGCCGGACCACGTCACGATCTTGAGTCCACACCAACAGCCAAGTCTTGCAACGCTGAGTAAGATTTGGTGGCTCTCACACTCAGCACCCGGCGCGAGCCGGAGGACGAGGATCTTCTCATGAGTACTGTGACACCAGAAAGTGAACCCAAGCTCGATCGGGACGCCTTAGCGGCTATGTATGAGGAGACCTTCCGCAACTTTGAAGAAGGGACCATCACGGAAGGCATGGTCGTCGCCATCGGGAAAGACAAGGTCGTCGTCGATATCGGCTACAAGTCCGAAGGCATGATTCCGGGCGACCAGTTTTCACATGAAGAACTGGCACAATTAAAAGTCGGGGATCGGCTCCAAGTGTATCTCGAAGAATGCGAAGACGCCGACGGCAATCTGGTGCTCTCCAAAGAAAAAGCCGACAAGATGAAAATCTGGGAGGAATTGGAGAAACTCCACAAGGAGGAAAAGAGCATCGAGGGCAAGATCATTTCGCGCATCAAGGGCGGCATGATGGTTGACATCGGCGTCAAGGCCTTCCTGCCCGGCTCCCAGATCGATCTGCATCCTGTCCGCGACCTGGACGGGCTGGTCGGCAAGACCTTTCCCCTCAAGATCATCAAAATCAACCATCGCCGGGGCAACGTGGTCGTCTCGCGCCGCGTGCTGCTGGAAGAAAATCGGGACCGCCGCCGTCAAACGACGTTGGCGACCCTGAAGGAAGGCCAGTTGATCCAGGGCACGGTAAAAAACATCACCGACTACGGGGCCTTTATCGACCTTGGCGGCATCGATGGCTTGCTGCATATCACCGATATGTCCTGGGGCCGCGTGGGTCATCCGTCAGAATTGTTCCAAGTCAGCGACAAGGTCGAGGTGACGGTGCTGAAGTACGACCGCGAGACCGGACGAATTTCTCTCGGCCTTAAGCAAAAGTCGGCGGATCCTTGGACCGGCGTGGCGGCCAAGTACCCCATCGGCACGCGGGTGCGTGGCCGGGTGGTGAGTTTGACCGACTATGGGGCCTTCGTCGAGTTGGAGCCTGGTGTAGAAGGTTTGGTCCATGTTTCGGAGATGTCCTGGACGCACGAGGTCCGGCATCCCTCGCGCGTGGTGTCCGTCGGTGACCAGGTCGAAGCCGCGGTGTTGAACATCGATCCGGGAAGCCGAAAAATTTCCCTTGGGATGAAGCAGACTGCCCCCAACCCCTGGGACATGATCGAAGCGAAGTACCCTGCCGGGACGCGTATTGAAGGCAAGGTGAAGAGCCTGACCGATTTCGGCGCATTCGTCGGCTTGGAAGAGGGCATCGATGGGTTGATCCATATTTCCGATATGTCCTGGACCAAGCACATCAAACATCCATCCGAGCTCTTCAAAAAAGGCCAGAAGGTTGACGCCGTCGTCATTCGGATCGACAAGGAAAAGGAGCGGCTCTCGCTGGGCTATAAGCAATTGTCCCGTGATCCATGGGAAGAGCAGATTCCCAACCGGTATCGAGTCGGTGATAACATCACGGGGAAGGTCAGCAAGATTGCCGATTTCGGGCTCTTCATCGAATTGGACGGCGACGTGGAAGGCTTGATCCATATCAGTGAGGTCGGCCTTGATACGAACGTTCGCATGGAAGATAAATTCAAGCCGCAGGACGACGTGACCGCGAAGATCATCAAGGTCGATCGTGACGAGCGGAAGATTGCACTCAGCCTGCGCGATCATCAGCTCGACAGCGATCGGCGACAGGTGGATGAGTTCCACGCTTCCCAGGGCGGGCTGGATCAGAGCTTGGGACGGGCAGCGAAGCAAAGCCGGAAGCGCAACCAAAACGATTCCGAAGCCTAGGTCGCTGGAGAATCCATGGGCCCACAAGTGGAGACCACTGGCAGGCCGAAACGGAGCATCGCGCGCCGGATCGTCTGGGCGATCGTGATTGCGGGAGGAGCGCTGCTTGTATTGAACGCGCTCCTCCCGGATCTCGATCTTTCGGGACAGGAACGGGTCGCGCTCATTCGGGTCGAAGGGGTGATCCTTGATGCGCAGGCGACGATCGGTGAATTGAAGCAGTACAGCGAAAATCCCCTGGTCAAGGCCATCGTTTTGCGGATCGACAGCCCTGGCGGTGGTGTCGTTCCATCCCAGGAAATCCACGATGCCGTCAAGCGGGTGAAGAATAAGAGTAACAAGGCGATCATTGCATCCATGGGGACGGTGGCCGCATCCGGAGGCTATTACATTGCCGCCGCAACCGACCGTATTATCGCCAATCCGGGAACGCTGACCGGGAGCATCGGCGTGATCATGGAAACGGCAAACCTCGAAGGTCTGTTGAAGAAGATTGGGGTCGAAGGCATCGTGATCAAGAGCGGGCGATTTAAAGACGTCGGTTCCCCATTGAGAAAAATGAGTGATGAGGAGCGTAAGCTGTTGCAGTCGGTCATGGACGATGTGCATCATCAATTTATTCAGGCGGTTGCCGACGGCCGGTCGTTGGAATTGTCCGACGTGGAACCGCTGGCGGACGGGCGGATTTTTACCGGACGCCAGGCCAAAGAGGCACGATTGGTCGATGAATTGGGCGACCTTGACGATGCGATTCATATCGCGGCGGATATCGCCGGCATGGAAGGCGAGCCCAAGGTGGTGGAGCCGCGCAAGCGGTTTTCATTCCGCGACCTCATCGAGTCGCGTTGGTCGTCGGTGTTTCCGAAGCTCGAGCTCGAGACCGGCGTCAAACTCAAGTACCTGATGGCGTTCTGAGCGGCCTGATCGCCTCCGTTTGTCAGGGGCAGTTTGCAGTGAAGCGTAACCCCCACCCACGAGGAGAGGGACGATGACTAAAGCGCAGATTATCGAGCGGGTTTCGGAGCAAGTAACGACTTTGACCAAGCGGCAAGCCGAAGTGGTGGTGAATACCATTTTTGACTGCATTCGTGATTCGCTTCGCAGCGGCAACAAAACAGAAATCCGAGGATTCGGCAGCTTTCGTCTCCGTGCGAGACGCATGAAGGAAGGCCGCAATCCGAAAACCGGGGCGACTGTGGCCGTACCGGCCAAGCGCGTGCCGTTTTTCAAGGCAGGCAAGGAGCTGAAGGAATTACTCAATAAGTAACAGGTGATACCGTGGCAGAGTCATCAGACATAACAGCCCAGGAGGTTCGATGGAGTGACGGCGCGCTTAAACGTATGGAGCGCGCTCCGCTGTTCTTGCGGGGGATGGTCCGTCGCTTAGCCGAAAAAAAAGCCCGCGAATTGGGCTACGGCGAAATCACCGAAGACATCCTCGATCAGTTCAAAAGCCAGATGATGGGAACTATGGGCGGGGAAGGCGGCATGGCCGAGGCTGCCGATCAAATGGCGAAGGGACAATTGCCCTGGACTGCCGCCGCGAAGGAACGTCTGGCCGCCGTGCCGGAGTTCATGCGGGGCATGATTAAGCAAATTGCCGATGAGATTGCCCGCAAGGGCGGGCATATGGAAGTCAACGTCGATCTGTTCGAAAAGGTCGAAGCCTTGGGAGACCTCCGCGAGCGCGAGCTGCCGCCGTTGGAATGGACCGAAGAGGCGTTGGCGCTACTTCAACAAAAGATCAAAGAGTCTCCGCCGATCGCCATGGACTTCGTGAGCGATATGATCCGGCACGATACTGAGGAATTGGCGCGGGAGAAGGGCCTGACTCGCATTGATGAACGGACGGCAGTCGATCTGTGGGAGGCGCCGCAAGAGCGCGTGACCTGGAGCGATGAAGCCTGGAAACGCCTGCAGACGTCGCCTGATTTCGTGCGCAGCGGTATTCGTAAGGCGGCGGAGCGAAGGGCTCGAAAGCTGGGCTTGAAAGAAGTCGATTCGGAACACCTGACGACATTTCGCAACCAGGCCATGATGAAGGCGGTAAAACGAATTCGCTCCTTTGGTTATAACGAACTTACCTTCGATGCCTTTGACACGGCTTTGCAAAAGACGAAGCGCCTCCAGGGCAATGACCAGGCAGAAAAGAGACTCCAGGAGATTCGCTCGCATTTCAGCGACCCCGATACAAAAAAGCCGGATGGCGGCACGCTCGGGGCCGACCTGATGGGGCGGTTTCGAAAGTTCCTCAAGGGGGAAGGATCGCTTTAGGGCGATCATCATTCAATCTTATGTCCTGCGGCCCGCTTGCTGTCAAGAACACAGTGGCGCGGCATCCTCGATTCCTCTAATGCCTACCCGATAGGCTGAAATGAAGGAGTCCGGCCGTCTTACTCTTACCCTGGGCCAGGCGGCTCACCGCTATAGGAGCGAGCTCGGCCAGGCGGTCCTTCTAGAGGTCAGGACAGCTCACACAACGGGCACGATTCAGAATGCCTGGGGAGACTGCCGAGGTTGTGAGGAATGGCTTTGTTTCTAGAACCTGTCTCAAAATCGTTTTAGCAGCATCGTGATGGATGCGAGTTGGACAAAGCCGAGAAAGTTGGCCGCGTAATATTCCCAGCGGACGAGCAA
>JAJONL010000126.1 GCA_021323395.1 Nitrospira sp. | reverse complement strand
GCGAATACGCCACGGTCTATGAAGTGAGCGCCTGGACCACTGAAACCATCGACAGCCTTAGGCAAGATGCGAAGGACAAACGTATTTTCGTGGCGGAGGTCGATGGGGCCATTGTCGGATCAGTGCGCTTTTGGACCGTGGCCGGGGTCTGCGTGATCCGATTGTTATCGGTAGGTCCCGACCACCAGAAGCATGGCGTGGGATTTCCTGAATCTGGGCTACAAGACGGAAACTGTGCTTCCCAACCACTACCACCACCTGGATCTCATCTGTTTCGCCAAATATCGCGAGCCGACGAAGGCAGCAGCGCCTTCCCCAGCCTAAGCGGTTGCCTCGACCTCTTGCCAACAGAGTTCCGCTGGCCGCCCAGCCGCCTATTCTCTTCCACCCAAGGATGCCTTCGGTCATCATGAACATGACTGAGGTAACCGTCATCTTAACCCTTCTGGCAGAGTGACCCGATTGGTCCTCGATGCACATATCCGACTACGAATGCTCCCTCAAAGTTCGCTATGTTTTTTCCACAAAGAGGCCTGGTCGATTCTCGACTGTGCGCGTTAAACGAGATCGCCATTTTCCTCCCCCATCAGTCCTCTCATAGGTAAAAGCGGCTAGTATGGTCTCCACTGCCCGCATCGGCCGAGCACATTCTGATCGTGCGTGGTCCGCGAGGTCCACGGCGCGAAAAATAATAACCGCGATGCCTGTGAACGCCGGCGAAGCGGCGCTCTGAGAGCGGGGGCCGACTGGGTATCTTTCCCGAGGTGTCTTGTTTGCGAGATGCGGAAGTAATTAGGTTAGCCGGAGTCAGACTCCCGAACTGCGGATACTCGTTACGCGACCGTGCGCTTGCGTGTCGCGCGTCTCGACCGTGACGTGAGCGTGGATAGACGGATATTCACGCGCTGGTTCTTGGTCAGGGTGGCACTGGCATAATCACGGTATCGCCGCAGCGAAGCATCCGAGGACATAACTGATTTGAGCTCGCCGCCCTCATAGTCGGAGAGAATTCGTTTTTTGTATTGGTCGAGTCGCTTCGCTGTTCACCTCTTCTTCCATAGTCCCGCATGGCTTTCCTGCTGGGGATGACGGTCTTGAGAAACAGATGGTCGGTTTCCTCGATGTGCGGAACCAGATACACATACTCCATCACGGCCACGACCAACACCTTCTGGTTCGGATATCGCCTGGGATTCGGGTGCGCGAGAACATCGAGCAGCCCATCGGGATCAAGCGCCAGAACAACGTCCTCATACGAAACGCCTCGTGACCTCTTCAGTTCCTCATTCTTCTTTCGCTTCAGCGGTAGGCCTTCACAACAACAGCAAGGTATCTGAGCCGGTGCCTTTTGTCATCACTCCCGCTAGTCGAGGGCTACCGGGTGGACGCTTCCAAGGTTTGATCGTTACGCTCTCACAACAGCGACTTCCGGGTGATCCTCGGCTGCGCGGCCTACGAATGCTCCACTTCGTGCCCGGCACTTTGGCCATAAGCGAAGTGGCTTGCATGGTCGCCGGCGCGGGCGTCGAACCGGGCACACCATAGTTTATGGTCTAAAAATCTTGGTGCGAGCCTGAGAGCCCCTCGGCCCTGCGGTTGACTTGCCCATCCTCCTTCCAAGCTCGCGTTCTTTTCGATACTAAGGATGGCCCGGCAACTCTCAGGATTATTAAAAAACATTGAGTTTGCGGTTATAGTGGGGGATGAGTTCCCGCTCGCACCCGCGTGTTGTCGCAGTCGGTCGCAGACGGAGGCGTCGACGCAGGCTCACGGTGGCCGCCGTTCGACGGCGGGCACGCGCTTGCGGACGAACGTTCCATGCGATGCTGGCCGCCTTGCGAACCTTGCCCGCTGCGATTCAAATCGTCGTCGGATTAGCGACGCTCCTCTTGCTGGGATCAGGCGTAAACTGGGCCTACCATACGCTTCGCAAACCGACCGAAGTGCTCTTCCCTTTGGTGAATGCGCTCGACAAGCAACCATTTGAAACCTGGCGGGAATACGGACCGCTGTTTGAGGAGCATGCGACCGCCGTCATTACACCGGATCTGCTGGCCGCACTGGCGCAGGTCGAAAGCGCGGGCAACCCTGTCGCCCGGACCTACTGGCGATGGCGCCAGAGCTGGAACCCGTTCGACATCTACCGGCCGGCGTCGAGCGCGGTCGGCATGTTCCAAATCACCGATGCGACCTTTCAGGAAGGGAAACGTTACTGCGTTCACGACCATCGGGTGGCCCAAGACGGCCGCTGGCACGACATCCACTCCTGCTGGTTCAACAGCCTCTACAGCCGCGTCCTGCCGAGCCATGCGATCGAATTGACAGCGGCCCTGCTCGACCGAGCCGTGGCACGCGCAATCGGACGACAGCGAAGACCTCGTCCCACGTTCCAACAACAACAAGACTTGGCCGCTGTGATTCACCTTTGTGGGGCGGGCGCCGGCCACGCCTATGTCGCACGAGGCTTTCGGCTGACCCCACAGCAACGTTGCGGCGACCACAGTGCGAGGAGTTATCTCGATCGAGTGAATGATATGAAGCGAAAATTTTCCAGGCTGGCCGCCGGCGAAAGCTTGCTCCGCTTCGTCCGCCCTCGATAACCAATCTCGACCTAGGAGTCTGTCCGAGTAATCCTTCGTTGCGAGGCGAAGGAGCTGCTGGCAGATGCGAGGCCGCAGGCTCGAAAAAACCGGAAGCGTATTCGCTGGAATACGTTGAGGATTTTTTCGGGCCGAGAACGATGCAGACTGGTGCAGATCATTTGCCGCAGTAGAATGGCATTACTCGGACAGACTCCTAGGGTGGCCAGTTGCAGGAGAGATGATCACTGTCGCATCCAGGCGTGATAGAGTGGGCCATGCCTATGACTCCTTTCATTCCCCGTCCCGTGACGGGCGGTGATTTTATCGGACGCCAAGGGCTTGTCCGAAACCTGCGCGGACGCGTTGCACAGGGCGAATCCGTAGGGGTGATCGGCGGACCGAAACTAGGCAAGACCTCGTTGGTCCGCAACGCGCTCCAAGGCCTGCCGGATCACAAGGTGATCGAGAGGGATCTTCGCGAGGGGCCGTCGCTCACATGCGAAGAGATCTCCGGCGCGATCCTCGTTTTGGACAATCTGGACCATTTGCCTGTCCAGGAGATCGACCCCCTTCTTGCGCGAGTTTCGACCGCCGAACCCAGCAACATAATTTTCACCGGTGGCTACCGATTGAGAGCGTGGCTGGGCACCCCTTCAATATTACCGGGTATGACCGTTCGGCTCTACCCGCTCTCCGTCCTGCTGGATAGTGAGCTGCGACAGTTGGTCGGCCACAATACGGACCGGCCTATCGCGGTGTGGACAGGCAACCATCCCTACCTGACGAAACTCTTCCTGCACTACGGGGAAGCTGCCCTTACAGAAGGCCGGCAGCAATGGGAACCGTTTGTTCGACAGTGGGGGAAGGAGATCGGCGAGGGAGCCGAACGACGATTGTTGATCTACCTCATCGACCGTGGCCAACCGGTGAATCCCACCAAGGCAGGCGTCGAGACCGCCATCGAACATATCAAAACCGTCGCGGATCGGCTGGTCTACATGGGAGCCATCAGCCGCTGGATCAGGAATGATGAGGCCACCCTCTTTGCCGGTTGCCGTTTGCTCAACAACTTCATCACCGGCCGGCCGCTTGACCGTCAGAATTAGGAACGCGCCGCCAAGACTGAATCGTTCGGCGCCGCTCGATGTGCGGCGGAGCGGCCGTTATCGCTACGTACCGCCGTCAAGCGGCGGTGTTGTACTCATTACCTATTTTTTTGGCCGTGACGGCTACAGTAAAACGAGACTGGCCTCATTTAAACCGCAGCCCCTGTCGGGCCGGCTCGGCAGGAGGCGCCACCTTTTGGATGCGGACGATCTGATCGTCCAGGCCGACCTCGATACTTACCACATCGCCCTTGGCCAGCGAGTCACGCTTCATCGCCGCTGGATCCGCCACCCGTAGGAGCCACAGCCGTCCATCGTTGCTCTTAAAAGTCAGCAGTTGGTTGCGGACGTCGACATTTTCCACCGAACTCATGGGATAGATCGCCGCTGTCTCAGTCGCCCGAGCCGGTTCCACGGTCCCCATTACCCACAGGAGCATGAGAGCCGAGAGCATTGTCCTGTTCATCGCCACCTCCTTCCATTTGCATTGCACCTCGAGGCCTGCCAGAGTTCCCAGGGGCTACCGCCTTCACTGTACGAGTCCTCATGCAGATGGTCTGTCGACGTTTTTATGATTCGCAGGTGGCGGTGATTACCGCAGGGGTGAGGCCGATTTTGCCACGAAGAACTTTTCTGGCTCCAGCAGGAGGAAGAGAAAACGTAGCGAGACGTTTGTCAGACGGGGGTTTGCGAATCCAGGACTGAAGGAGCAGGCTCGGCGCATAGTTCCCGCACAAATCTTTTTCG
Organism: Nitrospira sp.; assembly: GCA_021323395.1. Classification (GTDB taxonomy): domain Bacteria; phylum Nitrospirota; class Nitrospiria; order Nitrospirales; family Nitrospiraceae; genus Nitrospira_A. The sequence goes on along the minus strand of JAJONL010000126.1, from coordinate 3,240 downwards.
TCGGGACTTCGAGACGCGCCGTGGAATCTGTATCTCTTTTAATACCGCCGGTTATTCTTTTGGATACAGTTTTCACGTATATGCGCGGTTCTCCAAGAATACGTTCAATCCTATCGTCCTAAAAAGTAAGCGTCCTCTCCTCTCGTTCCCTCGGCACATACCTTGCTCAACCACCAGGAACTGACACGTCGCGTCACACCGCTCTAAGCAGAAACAGGAGGAGAAAATCTTGATCAACTTGAATGAAGTCGGCGCCGCGGCGCAGCGGGATGCGGCGGGCAACTGGCAAGTAAAGTTCGGCTGCTATCTGCCCGGCATCACCTTCAACAAAGGCTATGCGGTGAAGCTGCGGATGATTCATGAAAAGGACCAATTCACCCGCGGCATCGAACCGAAGGACATCTTTCTCAACTGGGTGAACGGCTCCGTGCTCGATTTGTGGGAAATCACCGTGCCGCTCACGCCGGATCCAGCCGGTCACTTTGGTCAACCCGGAACGTACCTCTATCGCTTCCAACTCCTACGCGGCAATCGTGAAGTCACCTTTTGGTTTGCCGATCCGTTCGGCCGGGCTGCGGGCCTCGGAACGCTCTCGGCTGTGGCGATTGGCGGCCAGCCGCAGCCGTTCCCATGGACCGACGCAGGATTCAGCGTGCCCGAAATCGACGAGATGGTCGTCTATGAGCTAAACGTGCGTGAGTTCAACCGCGACTTCCAGGGCGTGATAGACCAACTTGATTATCTGCAGGGGCTTGGAGTGAATGTGTTGGAGTTAATGCCGGTCACGAACGTCAAGGAGGATGTCGAGTGGGGCTATACGCCACTCGGCTACTTCGCGCCGGACGAACGACTCGGCGGGCCGACGGGAATGAAGCGTCTCGTGGACGCGTGCCACCAACGCGGGCTCGCGGTCCTGCTCGACGCCGTCTATGCCCACGCGCATCCGGAGTTCGCCTACAGCCTGGTCTATGACACGTCGGGCGAACCGAATCCCATGATGGGCGTGTTCTCCGGCGAATTCTTCGCGGGCCGGCCCGGTACGGATTACACAAAGGCATTCACCCGCGACTATTTCTTCCAGCTCAACCAGTACTGGCTGCGCGAGTATCACGTGGATGGTTTCCGCTATGATTACGTGCCCGGCATGTATGACGGGCCGATCGGCCAGGGCTACGCCGACCTCGTCTATCGCACGTATGAAGATTCAAAGGCGCTGGCACGCTTCAATGCCGGCGGCGGCCGAAGCAAGATCATCCAGTGCGCCGAGCATCTGCCTGATCCTGCAGGAATCCTGTCGCAGACATACTCGAACTGCTCGTGGCAAAACGGCCTGCTTGACCGGGCGCGCGACATGGCCCAGTGGAATTACGTGAGCGAGCATTTCGCCCACCGGCTTGACCCGGAGTTTCTCGGCTATCCGAACGAATTTCGCAACCCGGACACCGGCGACTCGTTCCCAGTCGCGCCATTTCAATATTTCGAATCGCATGACCATCCGCGCTTCCTCAATCAACTTGGGCAACTGCAGATTCGCGACCTGCTCGGCGAATTTTACGGCGACCGCTCGCGGTTCTACAAAATGCAGCCCTACGTCATCGCGCTGTATACGGCAAAAGGCATTCCCATGCTATGGAACGGCCAGGAGTTCGGTGAAAATTGGGGCGTGCCGAACTGGGGCATTGGCCGCAACCTTTTCGAGCGCCCCCTCCACTGGGAATATTTTTACGATCCGTCAGGCAAGGCCCTCGTCCGGCTCCATCGCATCCTGGGTACACTACGCCGCACCCATCGTGCGCTGCGCAGCCGCGGATACTTCTTTTATTATTATGACCAAGCACACCTTCAGAAAGGCGTGATCGCCTTCCGGCGTGACGCACCCGCCGACGGTGCGCAACCCGCCCAGAGCATGATCATCCTGTTAAATTTTTTCGATCATGATGCCGAAGTCTGGCTGCCATTTCCTACGCCTGGCCGGTGGATCGAACAACTGGACGGCATACAGCCGCCGGTGCACATTACGCAGAACGATCAGTGGGCGCCCGTCACAGTTCCTTCTAATTACGGAGGTGTTTATAAACGCGCCTGAGAAGCTCGAAATGGAGCACCTGAGCCGGGGACTCGACAGGTGGCCTGCCCATGTCTTCGAGAAGAGGTCATCGGCTCTCAAGCAAGAAAACGGCGGTGGATCAGCTCGAAGATCTGTTCAGCTCCGGCCTCCGGCGCCATGAGCGTGCTGTCGATGGCCAAATCCGGGGCGAGCGGCGCTTCGTACGGTTCTTGGAGACCAGGCACCGTGGAAGACTTTCCTTCCAGGCCGCGCCGGTAGGTTCCTTTTTTGTCGCGCTGCATGCAGACCTCCAATGGACATTCGATCGACACCTCCAGCAACTGCGGAATCAACGAGCGGGCAAAGTCCCGATACACCCGCCGGCTCGCCGTCGCATCGAAGATCACGTTCACGCCATGCGCCGTCAGCCGTGACCCCATGAATGCCAGCGAACGATAGAACAGATCCCGCTCATCCTGGGTTCCCGAGGCCGGGAGACCGGTGATCCAGAGGGCGAACGGAGCCTGTGTCCTTCCATCCATCATTCACAATACCGATTGACATCCGCCGGATCGAACCGATCTACCGCCAGCACATTTTCGATGAACCGGAAGATTTTCCGCCGCACGCCGACGGTCAGCTTCGGGTACCAAAGAGGACTGGCGAGCACGAGACCTCGGAAGGCGAAGAAGGGCGCCGTCGCGCCCAACACCTCACGATCGCGACTACGCGCAAGGTACGTCTCCCAGAATGACCGGAACAGCACTTCGAGCGGGCCTTTCAACGTTCCGTGCCGGCACAGGGAAAAGAAGAGGTAGTTGATCGACATCGAGGTGACATCGTCTGCCGGTTCACCCCACTCACCGCGTGACCGGTCAAGCACGGAGAAGTCCGTGCCGGTCCGAAACAACACATTCCACGGATGGAAATCGCCATGCACTTGGGACAGGCGCGCATGTTGGCCGCGCAGACGCCACCGCCAGCTGTTACAGGCCGCTTCGATCGATTGCAGCACATCTTCCGAAATGAAGGCGAAGCGATCGGGGTAACTATCGGTGAGTCCCATGATACATTCGCCATGGCCCAGTAATTCCCGGAGGCGGCGACGATAGAGTGCCGGATCCTTTCGTTTCACCCGGTGAATGGTAGCCAGATAGCGGGCCAAGGCCTGAACCCGCTTCCGATCGAGCGCA
>JAJONL010000233.1 GCA_021323395.1 Nitrospira sp. | reverse complement strand
CTTCACCAGCGCTCGCCCATAGCGCAATCGTCGTGCCGCTCTGATGACACATCCGAAGTGCGGGACTTTCATTCGTGAAAACGATTGGTTAGAGCAGATCGCAGAAAAACAATGGCCGTTAGCGAATGAGGGCAAATTCCAGACTATTGGACAGCGCAAGAAGGGCAGCCGTCTAACCACTGGTATTTCAATGCGTTAGACTGTCCAATCATCTGGACAGTTCTACGGAATGATTGGGGCAGGAAGGGCCATAGGATCTCTCGTCCACCAGGAGAGCAGCGGCTCCATGACTCTCTCCTTCTAATCATTCACCGGATTCGATACCATGCTGATACCACCACCTGATCTTGAAAGTTGATGCACGCAACTCCACCAACCTTCCTCCTCTTGGCACCGGTCGCCGGCATGGCCTGCGTGTTCTTCCTGAGCGAGTTCTTACAAGCACAATGGCCTGAGTGGCGTTTGCACCAGGTGCCGCTCCACGGTGGGATCGCATCGATCGCCATGGCCACTATGCTTCTGCCAAGGCGTGACGCATCCGCGAGCAGCAAGTTTCAATCGTTGGGACTCGGGTTTTTGGGCATGGGAATCCTGGAACTGTTCCACGCCATGGCGCAACCGGGGAACAGCTTTGTGCTGTTGCGCAATGTCGCGAGTTTCGCCGGCGGAGTCGGATTCTTGTTGGCCTGCGTCCAGCCCCAGCGTCGTCCTTCACAGGGGACTCGACTGCCAGGGGGCGTAGCGGCGGGGGCGTCGCTCCTCGGCGCCTGGGCACTCGCGTTTCCCGACCATATCCCCGAGATGGTCCGTCACGGCCACTTCACCCGGACCGCGGTGGCGTCCCAAGGTTTGGCCTGCCTGTTTTTTTTCGCGGCAACGGCTCGCTGCTTTCTGGACTACCGGCAGTCGAAACAATCGGAAGACTTTCTATTCGCTTCCCTTGCATTCATGTTCGGTGTCGCCGAACTGGTATTCATGTACTCGGTTCCTTGGGACGGTCGCTGGTGGTTCTGGCACCTGCTGCGTATGACGGCCTATCTCCTCGTGCTGTGGGAAGTCGGGCGCGGATATCTCCGCACGACCTCGGACCTGAAGACATCCCTGGAACAAACGATTCAGGTGGAGGTGGCCTTGCGGCAGAGTGAGCAGCGCCTGCGCCGAAGCCTGGATGACCGCGAGAAGATGGCGCAAGACCTCCACGACCACGTGATCCAGTCCATTTTTGCGGTGACCCTCAATCTTGAACGGTGTCGAAGGCTCGTGAGCACCCATGCGCAGGAGGTCGTCGCCCAACTCGGGACGACTCTCGCCGACCTCCGGCTGGTGATCCGAGATATACGCGGATATCTGGTGGGACAGGAGCCATCAATATCGAACGGACGAGAACTTGAAACCGCGCTCGCCTCTCTGATCACGAGTATGGCTGGTCCTGCGCAACTCCCGTTCCGGTTGGAGATCGATCCCCTCGCCGCCGACCGGGTCACGCCGGAACAGGCATCACACCTGTTGTCGATCGCCCGCGAAGCGCTGAGCAATAGTCTTCGCCACTCTGCCGCGAGGAGAGGGGCGCTCTCTTTGCAGTTCGAAGGCGACCATGTACGCCTGACGGTGGAGGATGACGGCATCGGATTTCAGGTCACCGCCTCACTGGGCCAGGGGCATGGACTCAAAAATTTGGCCGCGCGTGCTAAAAGGCTCAACGGGCGCTTCGAAGTCATCTCCGGACCGGACCGAGGCACCCGCATCCTATTCGACCTCCCGCAGGAGTCTTCACATGCAACGGCCTGAAGGCAAACCGATCCGGCTGTTGCTGGTCGACGACCATGAGGTCCTTCGCATCGGACTGCGGACCCTCTTTGCGGAGACGGGTGAATTCGATGTCGTCGGGGAGGCAGGCACGGTGGCCGGCGCCGTGACCGAGGCACAGCGACTCAAGCCGGACGTGGTGCTGGAAAGAGGTCAGTGGGGAACAGCTCGTCAGCGGGGTGAAAACCGTCGCCGGCGGGCAATCGATCCTGGACCGGGGCGTGGCCCAGCGGGTGCTGACCCAGGTGCATGCGATGACGGGCGGAGCCGGAGACGGGAAGAGTGACCCACTATCGCCGCAGGAACAGCGAGTCCTGGCGTTGGTCGCCGAAGGGCTGACCAACAAGGAGATCGCCGCGGCATTGAATCTCAGCGACAAGACAGTCGGCAACTACCTCAGCAACATCTTCCAAAAACTTCATGTGACACGCCGCACTCAAGCGGCGATGTATTACACCCAGCACCTCCCCAACAAGTAGAGGCATCTTCCCCTGGCGCTAGGGGAATAATTGTTCGTATGGGCGGGGGAATCTCCTCTGCCCTCCCCGCCGCTGCAGGGGTATGATGAGTGTCAGAGCCAGGAGACTTATCATTCATCACCCAAGGAGGAGCACCATGATGAGGAGAGCAACGAACAGACAGCGGTGGGGAGTCATGCTGGCGGCGATCGCATTGACCTTATTGTGGATGGCCCCGGCGGTCGTCGAGGCGGCCGACGGCGCCAAGAAGGAAAAGACCAAGGTCCTCTACCATGTCGATGGGAAGGATCCGGACGTCGCGAAGTATGCGCTGGCCCTGATCAACAAACATATCGACGCGGAAGGCGGGCCGGAGAATATCGACGTCGAACTCGTCGTCCACGGTCCGGCGCTCGAACTCTTCGAGAAGGACAAGATGGATCCGGAGATGACCAAACGCTTCGACCAGATCATCGAGAAGGGCGCGAAGGCGGAGATGTGCCAGGTCTCGATGAAGTTCTTCGGCAAGACCATCGACAACCTGGCCAAAGGATTCGTCGCCACGCTGCATCCGGTCGCCGTCAAGCGGATCGCGGATCTCCAGCAACAGGGGTACCTCTACATCAAGCCATGAAGAGGAGGATCACCAGGCGTTCGATCGGTGCGGGAGTTCTGGGAGGGTGGCTCCTCTTCTCCGGTCTCGGAGGACTCGCGATAGGGACAGGGGTTCGGTCGGTGGAGGCGGCTGCCGCGACAGCGCCGCCCTTCGAGCTGGTGACGTTCGGCGGCGCCGGCTACAGCAATGCCTCGCTCAAAGGCAAACCGGCGTTGCTGGTGTTTTGGGCTCCCTGGTGCAATGTCTGTCGGCGTGAATTACCCGCCATCAGCCGGTTCTACAGGGAGGGCCGGCCGGATGCGCTCGAAGTCGTCTCGATTGGATTCGCCGACAGCAGAAACAATGTTGAGGCCTTTGTGAAGGAGCGGACCGACCCCTTCGCCTTCCCTACGGCATATGACGAGGACCGGTGGGTATCGCAAGCCTTCAAGGTCACCGCCACACCCACCTCTGTGCTGCTGGACGAGCAGGGCCGCATCGCCTTCGTCCATCGCGGTAGCGGCATTCTGGACAATCCTCAGTTTCGAGCATTCGTGGCCATGCTTCGCGGATGAGGGGCCGCGGCTTTCCCCCTCTCGGCCGACCGACGAGGGCGATTGGCAGCAATCCGGTCAGGATGGCATGAGGGAGAAAACAACGCTCAGGAGGTCATTCACGCGCTCTACTGGATACCGAAGCCGCGCAGCTTGTTGTACAGCGTTGCGCGACTGATCTTGAGCGCCCTCGCGGCTCGTACTCTATTGCCCGCGGTCTGCTGCAGCACCTGGAGGATGCGCGTG
>JAJONL010000125.1 GCA_021323395.1 Nitrospira sp. | reverse complement strand
CGTCAGCGTCACACGCGGCACGAAGCTGATCGCCATCGGATGTTCAACGGGAGGCCCACAGGCCTTGTTTGAGATCATTCCCACCATTCCGGCGGATTGTCCCGCCGGGATCGTCATCGTTCAGCACATGCCCAAATCGTTTACCAAACCGTTTGCCGAACGCCTCAACTCTCTCTGCACGCTGGATATTCGCGAAGCCGTCGAGGGAGACGAAGTCAAACCCGGTCGAGTGCTGGTCGCTCCTGGTGGCTCGCAATTTCGGATTGTAAAAAAAAGTATTACCAGCTCGGTCGTCAAACTGTCGCCGAACGTCGAAAACCATCCTCATGCGCCTTCCGCCGATATCATGCTGCAATCCGTGGCGGTCCTGTATGGAGAGCGCAGTATCGGCGTGATTCTCACGGGAATGGGACATGATGGAATGGAGGGGATGAAGGCCATCAAGGCCGCCAAGGGTCGAACCGTCGTGCAAGATGAAGCATCGAGCGTCGTATACGGCATGCCGAAAGCCGTCGTGGAAGCCGGGTGTGCGGACAAAGTGGTTTCGCTCTCGAAAGTGATCGGCGAAATCATGAATATGGTGTGACAGGGACCGTCAACTCAATCGTTCACAATAGAGAGGGTAGGAGGCGTTATGGGGAGCATGATGAAGAATATGACTATTGGCCCGAAATTTATCCTGTCAATTTCTGCGACGGCGTTGCTGGTGATCGTGCTTGGTCTCGTGGTCCTCTATCAACAGGAAGAATCCAAGATGGACACCATGCTCGCTGGACGCAGCAATGTGATCAGCACACAAATCATGATCGGCCGCGCCTATATCACGCAGAACTATGTGGGCAAAATTAAGAAATCGAAAGCCGCCGGAGAAATTCAGGTCATGAAAGACCATACGGGTGTTCCCGATGCCATTCCCTTCCCCGCGACCGCGGTCCGAGAAATGGGCGAAGAGGCCACACGAACAGGGCTGTACAGTGTCCGTCTGGTGAGTCAGAATCCGATGAATGCGGCGAACTCCCCGAAAGACAACTTCGAAAATGAAGCGCTCAGGGCCATCATGGCGGGAGCGGACCACTATTCCCGCCGCGACGACGTGAACGGCGTGCAGACCTTCCGCCGTGCCATCGCTGACAAGGCATCCTCTTCGGCCTGTTTGGGCTGCCACACAAACAATCAAGTCGGCGACACGCTGGGCATGTTGAGCCTTTCACTGCCGATGTCGGAAGCCGTGGTGTTGTCGAACCGATCCATGTGGCAGACCGGGGGCCTGATGGCCGGCATAGTCATCATCATCATGGTGGTCACCTACTTCTTGCTTCGTAACATCGTGCTCAGACCCTTGGCCAAGATGAGCGACATTTCGCGCGACATTGCCAAAGGCGAAGGCGACCTCACCAAGCGTGTGCCTGCCGAGGGCAACGATGAACTGGCCCACATGGGCGGGTACTTCAACGAGTTCATCGAGAAACTGCAGCACATGATCAAGAAAGTCGCGCACGTCACGGACAAAGTGGCGTCCGCTTCAGTCGAGTTGTCCGCCACGGCCGAGGAAATTTCCAAAGGCACCGACACCTTGACCTCGCGCGCCTCCCAAACCGCCGCCGCAGTGGAAGAGATGAACGCCACCGTCGGTCAGGTGGCGCAGAATTCCGGCAAAGCGGCCAGTCTAGCGCAGGACACCGTCAAGACGGCCCAAGAGGGAGGCACGGTGGTATCGAGCACCATCTCTGGGATGCAGCAGTTGTCGGAAGCCGTCTCGAACTCGGCGACGATCATTTCTGATCTCGGGAAGTCATCCGATCAAATCGGCGAGATCGTGCGCACGATCGAAGACATTGCCGATCAGACCAACTTGCTGGCCTTGAATGCCGCGATCGAAGCGGCCCGTGCCGGTGAGCAGGGTCGAGGTTTTGCCGTGGTGGCGGATGAAGTGCGAAAGCTCGCCGAGCGGACGACCAAAGCCACAAAAGAAATCGGCGATATGATCCGTCAGATTCAACAGGACACGCGAGGAGCCGTTGAGTCCATGCAACAGGGCACCCAGAAGGTCACGGCCGGCGTCGATCTGGTCAATAAGACCGGCGAAGCGCTGTCCCAGATCGTGCGTATGGTCTCGGAAAGCGCCGACATGATCCGGCAGATTGCCGTCGCGTCCGAAGAACAGTCGGTCGCCACTCAACAGATTGCCAGCGATATCGAAAACGTGGCGAAGGTCACCAAGGAATCTTCATCAGGGGCGCATGAGTCGGCGAAGGCCAGTCAAGATTTGAGTCAGCTGGCCGTCGAACTGCAGGGAATCGTGGGTGGATTCAAAATCTAAAGACCCAACCACGAGAGGAGCCCAGCATGAGCGCCACTGAGCAACAGGTACACCCTCCCTACCAGGCGGCCGCAGAACACCCTGCGGACCGCCTGGATGAGAAGCCGGGTGACGATCTTCTGCAGTTCGTCATTTGCCTGATTGGAAGCGAAGAATTCGCGGTCGACGTCCTGAGCGTTCAGGAAATCAACCGCATCGTTGAGGTCACGCGGGTGCCCAAGACGCCGCCCTACGTAGAAGGCGTCATCAATCTGCGAGGCCGGATCATTCCTGTGCTGGATTTACGGAAGTTGTTTGGCCTGGCCGGCGCTCAGCAGACGACCCAAACCCGTATCGTGGTGGTCTCCGTGCAGGCGCGTTTGGTCGGGTTGATCGTCGACTCGGTGGAAGAGGTTCTGCGTGTACCCAGAAGCGCCATCGAACCTCCGCCATCGGTCGGAACCATGGCAGGCGCCGAATTCACCCAGGGCGTCGGACGTATTGACGATCGACTTCTCATCCTGGTGGACTTAAGCCGATTGCTGTTGGCTCGAGAGGCAGCCTAGCTTCTTGAATGATGCCGAGTGACCAGCACGGAAAAGCGGCAAAGTCGAATAGGACCACTCGCGACACGCCGCTCGGATGATGACAGGTCCTGTCACCACCCGTTAGGACCCGCTACGAGTTCTGACTGTCGGGGGGAGTGGACGAGGGGAAGCGGCGACGGCGCTGAGCCTCGAGAACACGTTCAAGGAGCTGTAATGACTCCGTCAAGACGTCTGAGGCACAACGGAGAGTGACATGAAACTGTTGCATGGCTTCCGGCCAGCGACCTTCCTGTTGTAGGACCTGAAACTTCCGATGTTGCTCATCGAGAATGGCCTGTTTGGCATCGAGCATCAAGCTATCGGCAGGACCCACCAGAACACCTCCGTGAAAAGCGATTGTGACTCTGGCGCACGCTACCAGAGTGTTTCAGACGGGTGCAAGCCCACCGTTCTGGCTTCCACTGGTACTTTTGAGGACCGCTCCTCTCACCCGTGCCGAGGTAATTGAATCGTGGATATTGCCACCATACTAGGCGTTGTGATCGCGATCGGATCGATCCTCGGAGGTCAGGCCCTTGAAGGCGGACACATCGGGTCGGTGCTTCAATTGACGGCGTTCATCATCGTCATGGGTGGAACGATCGGGGCCTGTTGTGTGCAAAACCCATTGCCGGTCGTGATCAAGTCACTCACGTCTGTAACCCTCGCGCTGACCAATTCTCCCCACGACGTGAAGGGGACGATCACGCAAATCTTGGATCTCGCCAACGTGTCCCGTAAACAAGGCTTGCTCGCGCTCGAGGCAAAATTGAAGGATTTGCACGATCCGTTTTTTATGAAAGGCGTGCAGTTGATTGTCGACGGCACCGACCCCAAACTGCTGCAAGAAATCCTGGAGATCGAGGTTGAGCACCACGAAGAGGAGGGGGTCCATGCGGCCAAGGTCTGGGAAGCGGCCGGCGGGTATGCGCCGACTGTCGGCATCCTGGGTGCCGTGCTCGGGTTGATTCATGTGATGGAGAATCTCGCGGACCCATCCAAACTGGGCGGAGGAATCGCGGTGGCCTTTGTCGCAACGGTCTACGGCGTCGGCGCCGCCAACCTGTTCTTTCTGCCGATCGCCAACAAGATGAAATTCAAATTGAAGGAAGAAGCCGGATTGAGGACGATGGTCATTCTTGGGCTCGTTGGGCTAGCGCAGGGGGAAAACCCCAGACTCCTACAAGAGAAGCTGGAAAGCTATCTGCCTCCGCACGAACGAACGAAGGAAGACAAGAAATAACGTCGCTCGTCGTTCGTGAAGCGCATCTCATTGTAAAATATAGACGCTTCGCATTTCACGTAGTACGACTCACGGTCTCCTGATGGCAAAGAAAAAACACGAAGAGCACGAAAATCACGAACGCTGGTTGGTGTCCTATGCCGATTTCATCACCCTGCTGTTCGCCTTTTTTGTCGTGATGTATTCGGTGTCGTCTGTCAATGAGGGCAAGTATCGCACCGTGAGCGCGTCGATCAAGGCCGCTCTGAATCCCATCAACAGTATTCCCTCAAGCCGCCTGCCTTTCACCATCGGTAATGCGAAACCGAAGATGATCCCCACCGATGAGGTCAGCACAGACGATCCCGTCATCCGCCGCATGCGCGAAATCCTCACCAGGATTAATCCCAATCTCAAGGCGGATGTCTCGGAGGTGAAAATCGTAGAAACCGGCCATGGCACCATCATGATTTCATTGCCGGAATCCATTCTTTTTCAAAGTGGAGAGGCGCGGGTGCGATCGGAAGCATTGCCTTTTCTCAAAGCACTTTCTGAAATCCTGATCGAAATGGATCGCCACATCCGAATTCTTGGCCATACGGACAATGTGCCGATCCGAACGGCACAATTTCCGTCCAATTGGGAACTCTCGGCCGGCCGCGCCGTCATGGTGGTGAGGATTTTTGCTGAACTCTTCGGCGTGCCGATCACGCATCTCTCCGCCACAGGCTTAGCGGATTCCAAGCCGATCGCGACCAACGATACCCCTGAAGGACGGACCAAAAATCGACGCGTGGAAATCATCATTCTAGAGAAAGCTGCTCAAGAGGATACCCTCGACTCAATGCTCCCCAAAGAGAACACGTCGACGCCACTTTCCCCATAGCCACAGTCCGGAAGGATGTCCATCCTGGGACGGCTCCAATTCCAGATTCCTTACACAGGCCCTCCCCACCGTCTTAGCCCGACTCAGGCCTTGCACCAATCGCAGGCAATTCCACAAAGGCTCGACGACCGCCGGCAATGGACGAAGGCGTGGAGAACAATATGATCTCCTGACTCGCCCGTCAGTCCGCAGCGCGGGAGGGATAGGTACTTTTTGCCCATCGGCTCGGACAGCAGGACTACTCCACGGCGATGCTCATCTCCAGGCTAAGGCGCTGCCTACCCTCAAGAATCTCTACATTTAGACCGATACAGAGCCGGGCGAAGGCTGGCCCGGGATCGGCAAGAGTATCTGCGGTCGACTTGATTCCCGGCCTTGAACAACATATGGATCTCAAAACGCTCCTCTGGTACCTCGTGCTCTCAAGCGTGACCGCAGCCTACCTGGTCGTCTTGGCGGGAGTTCGTGCTGCGAGGTCCCACGATGTCTCTCACCATTCGCGCCGAATGATCGTCGGCTGCACAATCGTCGGGATATGGCTGGTCGCGTATGTCCTTAAACAGGTGTTGTTCGGCCGTGAGTCGTTTCCTGGCACTGAAACCCAATACTGGTCCTTGTATGTTCCGTTGTTCGTGACACACATGTTGCTGGCTGTCACCACCATCGGACTGGGCGCCTACAATCTATACATAGGACTCCATCGCCTGCGATACGGGAGCGTGGGAGCTATGGCCGCCGGCATGACCACCCACCGTCGGATCGGATATGTCTTACTTGGGACATTCACCGGAACCATGGTGACGGCCTATGGGGTGTATCTGATGCTCTTCGTGTGGTTTAAGGGGTAGGCGGTGGGATCATTGAGGAACCAGGCGAAGCAGCCATGCGATGGAGGGTCAATCTCCCCACACGAGGCACGTGCAGGCCACGTTTTTTCCGACCGAGGGCTCGCATGGTCGGATTTCAGCCCTTCCTCACCAGGATCACACCCGGCTGTAGCCTCCTCACTTCAAAGCATACCGTCCTGTCGCAGGTGTCACAGACTGAAAACGGCCATCACAATCGGCGCTGGCGCCACCATCGTGCCACGCATCGCGGATCTGTCGACCATGCTGACATCTGTCGCTCGTGTGTGAGTTCCGTAACTTATCGATTTGACTCAGGTGCCCTTCCTCGATAGCGCGGCCCTAGGGCTTCTGATGATCACGCATCGGCAATTGGTCGCCGATAAACGCAAACTTTCCCTAGCGCACCCCCAAGCGACGGTCAGGCAAATCATCGAACTGGCAAACCTGCACAAAACGATTCCTCTCCTCGATTCGGCGATGGCACCATTGGCCAAGAAAACGGCATGAACTCAGCCTTGCAGACTCAGAAAGGACTTGCGCATGCATATCACCGAACGCCGGGTCGGAGACGCCACCATTCTCGATTTGGTCGGAGAACTGACCTACGCCAATCGGAGCACATTCAAAGGGTCGGTGGAACGGAGCAAGCAAGCCGGCTGTCGATATCTCATCCTCAATATGGAGAGCGTGCGGTTTCTGGACAGCTCAGCCCTGGGCATGCTGGCACTGCTGTCCCAAAGCCTGAAGAGCTCGGAGGGCGTCATTAGTCTGCTGAATCCCCAAAGCTATGTCAGGGAGATCATCACTCTGGCGAACCTCCACCGCATGCTACCGGTCTACAAAACGGAACAGGATGCGCTCGCAGGCGCGAAACTTCCGGCGGTCGGGTGACGGCACCGGCAGGAGCAGGAGACGTGGCGTATCCCGCGCAATGGACCACCGAGCGTACGGCTGCTGAGGCGGCGAAGCCTGCTCCCGTCATTCTCCTTGTCGACGATGACGATATCACACGCACCGGCATGGCCGCGCGCCTGAAACGATTGGGATACCGCGTCATTGAAGCGGCCGATGGCAACGCCGGATTGTCGGCCACCCGAATACATCGCCCT
>JAJONL010000124.1 GCA_021323395.1 Nitrospira sp. | reverse complement strand
TTTCCGGTTCCAAGCCCGCGATTCCGGTACCGTTAGCCGGTCACTAGCAGGATTAAAAAATCTCCCGCCGTTGTGCGTCGGGCCGCGCCTCGGTGAACACCCGGTTCAATGTTCCCACTCCCTCTTTTGTGAAGCTTCGTCAACGCGTTCCTCACAAGGCGCCTGTGCGTGGTTCGTAATCCTCCTCGTCTCTGATGAGAAGCGTCGGTGCATGCGGGGCTCGCAGTTAGGTGACAAGATTCGGCGGCGCTAGACCCGCGAACAGGGCTTCAATATTCTCCAGGCAGATCATTCCCATGCGTACCCTTGTTGCGAGTGTGGCGGAGCCGAGATGGGGGAGGAGCACAACCTCGCGAAGCTCTCCCAAGCTGGGATGAAAGACCGGTTCTTGCTCGAACACGTCGAGTCCGGCCCCTGCGAGTCGGCGTTGCCGTAAAGCGCTGACCAGCGCGGTTTCATCCACGACCGGCCCGCGCGAGGTATTGATCAGGAATGCAGTCGGTTTCATGAGCGCCAATTGGTCGGGACCGATCAAGTGTTGGGTCTCGGCGGTGAGCGGCACATGAAGTGTCACAAAATCCGAATCACGCAGCAGGTCGGTCAACGAGCGCCGCTCCCACGAAGCAACCAAGCGGTCTGGAACATGGGCCGTCCGCGAGTGGTAACAGATGCGCATGTTGAACCCGGCGGCGCGGCGCGCCACGGCTTGGCCGATGCGCCCCATGCCGACAATCCCCAGCATTTTCCCTGAGACATCCGTCCCCAACATTTGTGTCGGAGTCCATCCTGGCCATGCTCCTGACCGCACATAGGCGTCGCCTTCCGCCACGCGCCGCGCCACCGCCAATATCAAGGCCCAGGTGAGGTCGGCGGTGGATTCGGTCAGGACATCGGGTGTATTAGTCACGAGAATGCCTCGCCGCCTCGCCGCGGCGAGGTCGATGTTGTTATATCCAACTGCGTAATTTGCCAGGATCTTGAGACGCGGCAGATCGGTCAGCATGGCGGCATCTATGCGGTCCGTCAGGATGCAAATCGCGGCATCCGCGTCACCGAGCCCGGCTTTCAGCGCGTCCCATGAAGGAGCCATCTCACTGGGCTTGTTCACGAGTTGGAATCGCTCTTGTGCCGCGGTCATGACCGAATCGGGGAGAAGGCGGGAGATATAGAGGGCTGGACGCGACATGGAGCCTCGCCTCACTGCCGCGCATCTTAACGAATCGCGCGGCGCGCAACAACCGGCTGATCGGAACTCGTCGTTCGTATCTCGCACGATTCGGAACAATGGCTTATAGCTTATGGGCATATAGTCCGGAACGGGGACGCACCAGGTTCATATTTGTGTTATGAGAATTGCAGGATGGTCAAAAAGGCCGTCCAGCGAGGCCGCAGCGATGCGAGGAGGCGAGGCGTACCCTTGTGGTACGTTGAGGCTCTGAGCGATGCGAGAACGAAGCTGGCGGACTTTTTCAACATCCTGCTAGAATGTGGCAGCGCCATCACACATGACCCTCATTCTTCCAGACACATCATCCGCCGTCGTCAGCGACCTTCGGCAGTTGCTCGGCTCCGCCAAGGTTCAGAATGACTTTCCCACGCTGACCGCTTATGCCGTCGATGCCAGCATCTATCGGATGACCCCGCAAGCCGTGGTGCTGGTGGAATCCGAAGACGACATCGATAAGGTGGTCCGATTTGCCGTTTCCCGAGGCATTCCGCTCACCCCCCGCGCAGCCGGCACGAATCTCACCGGCTCGGCCATCGGCTCTGGCATCATCCTCGATGTGTCCAAGATGAATCGCATCCTCGAAGTGAATGAGCAGGAACGCTGGGCGCGCGTGCAGCCTGGCATCGTTTTGGCGGAATTGAACAAGCAGCTCAGCCGACGCAGTCTGCTCTTCGGTCCCGATCCCTCCAGCGGCGACATTCTTCGATATGGTGCGGCAGCAGCGCGCCTTGATTGAGGGCAAACGCCCGACGGTGAGCAAGAACAGTTGCGGCTACAACCTGTTCGGATTGGCCGATGGCTTGAAGCAACAGCTCTTCGACCTGCCCAAATTGTTCGTGGGTAGTGAAGGGACATTGGGGGTCATGAGCGAAGCGACCCTCAGGTTGGTGCCCAAGCCGCAGGGCACGCTGACGGCCTTGATCCACTTTCGCCGACTCGAAGATGTGGGGGATGCCGTTCCGCAGTTGCTGAGCCTTCGGCCGAGTGCGCTGGAGGTCATGGATGCCAACACGTTGAACTTGATCGGGCGTGCGGCCCATGGAATTCCCGCCGATGCCGCCGCCACGTTGCTGGCCGAGCTCGACAGCCATGGGGGCGATGCCGATCTGCGCGAACGGGCTGAGCAGATGTCCACCATTTGCCGCCGGTATCAGCTCTGTGCCGACCTGACGGTCGCTTTCGACAAAGACCAGCGCGACCAACTTTGGAAAGCGCGGAAGGCGCTTTACCCGACGCTGTACCGGTTTGACCCGCGGAAGAAACCCATCAACTTCGTCGACGATGTGGTCGTGCGCGCTGAACGCATCAGTGAATTGATTCGGTACTTGGAAACCTTCTTCGAAGGGCAGCATGTGCCGGTGGCGATTTTCGGGCACATCGGCAACGGCAACGCCCACATCGTGCCGCTGCTGAACGTGAACGATCGGCAGGATTTCGACAAGATGGTGCAGGCCTATCACGAAATCCATCAGACCGTGCTCTCACGCTTCGACGGCTCGATTTGCGGCGAACATGGCGACGGCCGGGTGCGAGCCGAATTCGTGCGGAAAATGTTCGGGGAAGAGCTCTATCAACTCTTCGTCCAAGTGAAACAGACGTTGGATCCCAAGAACGTCATGAATCCCGGGATTAAAATCAGCGAGGCGTCCTTCACCGAGCACATCGATTACACCCGCCTCTCGAAGTCCTGCGCGACCTGTGCAAAATGTAACTCGGTCTGTCCGGTGTACGACGTGTTCCAGTCGGAGGACATGAGCTCCCGCGGCTGGTTCGAGATCGTCACGTCGAAAGACTACAGTTACCTGAATTCCAAGCGGGTGGTAGAGGCCTGCTTGAACTGCAAATCCTGCCGGACAATTTGTCCGGCGGGGGTGGACGTGTCGGAATTAATCCTCCAGCGACGTGCCGAGCATCCCAATCAGGGCTCACGGTGGCTTTTCAATCTGCAGGCTAGGCTTCCGATATTTGAAGCGATGCTTAAAGTTCTGGCGAGAACGCAGAGCCTGTGGGATCGGCCATTCCCACGCGCGATGCTCGAACGCCTGGCGGCCCCGCTGATGAAACGAATCGCCCCGACGGCCAAGCTCCCGGCGGAGATGGTTCTTCCCCGGCTCGCTCCGAGGCACCTGCGCGACCGTTATCCAGAGCTCACGCAATCGTTGAACAATGCCGAACCCTCTCGCGTCGCCTACTTTCATGGTTGCGCGGCGAATTATTTTCAGGATGGAGTGGGGGATGCCGTCATCGCCGTTCTGCGCAAGCATGGAGTCGAACCGGCCTTGCCGCCACAGCGTTGTTCCGGCACGCCCATCGAAACATATGGACATGTCGATTTGGTGAAAGCCAATGCCCGCTTCAATGTTCAATCGCTTGCCGGCTACGAGACGGTCGTCACCGGCTGCGCGTCCTGCACCCTCATGCTCAAGGAATACAAGAAGTTTTTCGAGAGCGAGCCGGAGCAACAGGCAGCGGACAGTTTGGCAAAGAAGGTCATGCACATCACGGAATTCGTGGCTCGTTCAGACAAGCGACCGGCCATGGGCTCGCCGGAAGGCTCGCCGCAGCTGGTCACCTACCATTCTTCCTGTCACCTGCGAGCCGCCGGGGTGACGAAGGAGCCGCGCCAGATTCTCTCGCGCTTACCGGGGACGGAGTATGTGGAGATGACGGATGCCGATCGCTGTGCGGGCGGGGCGGGCACCTATCTCGTGAAGGATTATGATACGTCACAAAAAATTTTCGACCGGAAACGCCGGAACATCGAACAGAGCGGAGCCGAGACGGTCGCCACCAGTTGTCCCGCCTGCATGATTCAGCTCACCAACGGCATGCGCGGGCGCGTGGCAGTGAAACATGTCGCCCAGGTACTGAACGACGCGTACGAGTCGGGCGCGCAGCAGACGAAAGAACGACCAGGAGCCGCTCAATGACGTTTCGCAAGGTGGATATTGTTTTTTTGGTGCTCGCGCTGCTCGTGGTCGGGGGCGTAGCGCTGCTGCCCTCTCCGCGGGATCGCAATCCGAAGGTGCCGGCCAGCAGTGACCACCAGGCGGTGACCGTGGAGAAGGATTGTCTAACCTGCCACGCGCCGATGACCAAGCGGCCCTTGCCGGCGCAACATCCCAAGCGGCAAGACTGCCTGCACTGTCACGCGCGAGCGCAGGGCTGAGGGGGGAACCTCGATGGTGAAGCGTCGTTCGTCGCTCGTATCTCGTTTCGAAGACTCCGCTGTCGGTTATTAGCCAAATACTATCAGCCATACGCTCACGAGTGACAAGTCTGTCGAAATACGCTTCACGTTTCACGAGATACGGTCTTCAAAACATCCACGCAGACAACGGAGGACGGGTAGACCATGGTCAAGGTGCTGATTTTGGGGGTGACGCTACAGCAGCGCATGTCGGAGACGGAACTGGATCTGGATGTGGAGAGGCCGATGGCGATCAAAGCCTTGCTCGACTCCCATCCCGACCAACTGGCGGCCTTGGCCCCGTTTGTGGAGCGCGGCGAATTGCTGGTCACCGTGAATCGTAAGGTGGGATCCATCGATTCGCTCGTGAGGGACGGCGATGTGCTGAAGATCGCGCACCAATCGCGGGCCTCCTACGACGGCACCACCGATATTCCCACCTGAGTGAGGAGGCGCTCCTCGTTCGGCTGGTGCAAAGCCCCTTTCGTGTCTCATCGCAAGGTAGGACTCCTCAGGCCATCAGTCACTCTGCCGCAGACCGCCGGCGCCTCGAAGCGTCAAGCTTTCCACATGGACGACCAGCCGTCGGCTTGACGTTCGTGTCATCCCGTCGTACTGTCCCCGACACATCGTGTCGGGTGTCGCCGAATTGGTGAGTGGGAGATGAAACACAAACTCTCGGCGCATGATCTCCTCCTCGTCGGGATTATCGCGGCAGCGTTCCTGTCCGGCCTGCTGGTCCGATCCCTGTGGCCCAATCGAATGTGGGTGAACGTCCCGCTCCATTCCACCGTGGAAGCGTTGGGTGGCTTGGCGGCTGTGCTGATGGCACTCGTGCTGTTCGCACGGAAAGCCGAACGGAACGATGGGAAGGTGCAATGGCTCGCCATGGGCTTCCTCGGGATGGGGGTGCTCGAAATCTTCCATGCCCTCTCAGTTCCCGGTGATGGGTTTGTGTTGTTGCGGGGTGCGGCCAGCCTGCTCGGTGGATGTGGCTTCTCGCTCGTCTGGCTTGCTCCGGCTGAATCCCACCGACGCGGATCGCAGGTCATCCCCTCCATCGTTGTGACAGGAGCCATAGCTTTCGGGCTATTGGCCCTCGTATTTTCCGACCACTCGCCACAGATGACCCGTCACGACGAATTCGGGTCGGCTGCCATCGCGATGAACAGCCTTGCCGCCATCCTGTTTATCCTCGGCGCGATCGGGTTTTGGCGAGAGTTCCGACGCTCAGTCACGGGGGAGAGTTATCTGTTGGCCTGCCTGGCTCTCATGTTCGGCTTGGCCGAGATGATGTTGCTCTCTTCGGCTCCGTGGGACAGCGGGTGGTGGTTCTGGCACTTGCTGCGGTTGGCCACGTACGTAGTGGTATTGGTCTTTGTGAGCCGTGGATACGTCGTCATGATCGCCGATCTTAAGAATGCCCTTGCCCAGGCCACGTTGGCGCAACGGCGTCTGACCGGGCAATACGCGGCGACCCGGGTCCTGGCCGAGGCGGCCACCCTGAAAGACGCCGGTCAGGCACTCCTCCGAGCCCTCGGTGAGAGCCTTGACTGGGAATTGGGCATGTTCTGGAGCAGGGATGAACAGATGCAGGTACTCCGCTTTGTCGACCTGTGGCATGCACCGCAGGTGGAAGCCACCGAGTTCGTCAACGATAGCCGAGGCCGGACATTTCAACGCGGTGAGGGACTCATCGGTCGTGTCTGGGCCACCGGCAAGCCGATTTGGATTTCGGATGTGGCCACCGATCCCCACTTTCGCCGTGCGAAGATGGCGGCGAGAGTCGACCTCCGCGGAGGGTTTGCCTTTCCCGTGTGCAAAGGCGAGGAGATGTATGGAGTCGTTGAATTCTTCAGCCGGGAGAGCCGGAAGCCGGATCAGGATGTGCTCAATATGGTCGCGGACATCGGGATCAAAGTAGGGCTGTTCGTCGATCGCAAGCGCACGGAAGAGGAACTCCGTCGAACCGAGGCCCGATTGGTGGAAGAGCAGAGGCTTGCCGAAGTGGCGAGGGTCTTGGGAGACATCGGGCACGATCTGAAGAATATGCTGATGCCCATTGTGACTGGGGCGGGACTCCTTGAAGAAGAACTGAGCGAATGCTTCTCTAAGTTGCCGCAACCAGCGGTGAGCGCGGTGAAGCCCAGTCGAGATATGACGCACGACCTCATTGAGATGATCAGACAAGGATCTCGGCGCATCCACGACCGGGTCAAAGAGATCGCCGATTCCGTTAAGGGCCTGACGCGGGCCCCCCAGTTTGCGCCCTGCCGCATTGCCGATATCGTCTCGAGCGTGTACGCAATACTCCATATCCTTGCCGATGAACGCGGGGTGGCGCTCCGTACAGAGGGGCTGGGTAACCTACCCGTGATTCGAGCCGACGAGAGCCGGCTCTTCAATGCCATCTACAATCTGGTGAACAACGCGATCCCCGAAGTGCCATCGGGAGGATCTGTCACCGTACAAGGCCGCACGGATGCATCGGGAAAGAAGGTGGTGCTGTCCGTCATTGACACCGGCAAAGGGATGTCACCCGAAGTCCGAGATAGTCTCTTCACGTACCAGGCGATCAGCCGCAAGATAGGTGGAACGGGACTCGGGACGAAGATCGTGAAAGACGTCGTGGATGCCCATGGAGGCAATATCAGAGTGGAAAGCACGCAGGGTGTGGGGACGGCATTCCATATTACGCTGTCTGTGGAAGGTCCTCCGGCTCACTCTCCGCGCACTTCTCCATCTCCAGCCGAGACGGGCCGTATGACATTGTGAACCCGATGCGCCGAAGCTTCGCCTCGCGCTGAAGCTGTTGAGCCAGCTTCGCAAGATGGCTCCCAAGCAGGGGAAGCGCTGTCAGCCGCTCATGCACTTTGAATTCGCTTCTGCCATTCGCTATCAGCCATGGGCGTACGCGTACGTGCCTCCAGCAAGTCGATAGCCCAATTCCCCAGACGCGGACGTTTCACCCCTCACACGACGCAGGCGAGAACGCGAAGCTAGCGACCCTTTCAACATCCTGGTAGACTGGGCGCCGCAAATTAGGCCCGGCTCGGATATCGAAGGCTACGTATGGCGCGGAACGATCAGGCGGTTCGTCTGTTGGTCCTGTTGAAGCAGCTGGAGGCGTCGCGCCAGGGATTGACGTTGGAGCAATTGGCCGACTCGCTCGCGCCCGGTTCCATGAGGCATCCCCGCACCCTCCGTCGCGATCTCGCCGCGTTGGAAGAAGCCGGTTATCCGCTGGTCACCGAACGAATCAACGGGCACACCGTCTGGCGACTCATGGAGGGATTTCGCAATGTCCCAGGGTTGCGGTTCTCACCGTCCGAACTGATGGCGCTGACGTTCAGCCGTCGGCTCATCACCCCGCTCGAAGGCACCGAACTCCACACTTCGCTGCAATCCGCGCTCGGTAAAGCGGCCGCCGCGCTGCCGCCGCAAGGAGTCGCGTTGGTCCAGCAGCTCGACGGCACGTTCAGTGTCGGGCTCGGCCCGCACAAACGGTATCGGCAACATCGCGACACCATCGATCGTCTTACCAGGGCCATCGCCGACAAGACCACCATCCAAGTGCGCTATGACAGCGCCTCGCGCGGCCGGATCACCAGACGTGAGGTCGATCCCTACCGGCTCTGGTATGCCAGCGGAGGCCTCTACCTCATCGGCTATTGCCACGTACGAAACGAGCCGCGCATGTTCGCGGTGGAACGTATCAAGTCGGTTACGCCCACCGACCATCCCTACCAGATCCCCCTGCACTTCGACCTCGATGCCTTCGTGCAGGATGCCCTCACAGTCATGCGCGGGCCGCTCATCGAGGTGGAGTTGGAGTTCGACCGGGCGACGGCCGCCTGGGTCAAGGATCGGATGTGGCATGACACCCAGCAGAGCCGGCGTGTAAAAAATGGCGGATTGCGCATGACCCTGTCAATCGCTGACACCAGAGAGTTGATCGGGTGGGTGTTGAGTTTCGGAAGCGGGGTCA
>JAJONL010000025.1 GCA_021323395.1 Nitrospira sp. | reverse complement strand
CTCGTCAAAATCCTCAACGTACCTCTGAGGGTACGCCTCCGGTTTTGCCCTGCCTGCGGCCTAGTGGACGTCGTTTTGAGCATCCTGCGGGAGTGAAATGTTAGTTGTGAAACGTGAAATGTGAGCGCCCGCCATGCGCAGCGTTCAATTGCGCCTTGAACATTCAGTATTGAAATTCTGATCTGCCGAACCGCTCAGACGCCCCTTGCAAAAAAACGCGACTCGGGGCAACATGCGCCAGCAACTTTCTTGAGGAGCCTATGGCCGAGCAGCGTAGACTGCAGTTCTATCAAGCCGACGTGTTTACCGACGAACCATTCGGTGGGAATCCCGTGGCGGTTTTTCCGGACGCCGATGGATTGACCGATGTGGAGTTACAGCAGATCGCTCGCGAAATGAATCTGTCGGAAACCGTGTTCGTCTTTCCACCGACCGACAAGGCGGCGGTGGTCAAAATGCGCATCTTTACTCCTACGCAAGAAATTCCCTTTGCCGGACATCCTGTGATCGGCACCTTCTTTGTGCTGGGGATGCTGAAACGCCTGACTCTCAAGGGACCGGTGACCAGGGTTCTGCAGGAATGCAATTTGGGACTATTTCCTGTCGACATCCATGCGCGAGACGGTGTGATCGAACGTGTGGTGATGTCGCAACCAAACCGACCGGACTGCCGGTCATCATCGTGCCGGTGCGAACGCTCACGGCTGTTCGTTCGATCATTCCCGATGTCGCCGCCATTGCGGAACTCTCTCAGCAGTACGGTGCCAATGGTCTCATGGTGTTCAGTACAATGACGGTCGAACAATCCTCAACGGTGCATACGCGCATGTTCGCTCCCTTGATCGGGATCGTGGAAGATCCTGCGACCGGCAGCGCCAGCGGCGCCTTGGGCGCCTACTTGGTGCAGCACGGCGTCGTGGATATCAGTCCGATGACCGAAATTACCGCTGAGCAGGGATATGAGATCGATCGCCCATCCCGCATTCTGATTCAGGTGGATTCCGATGAGGAAGTGATTCAAGCCGTGATGGTCGGGGGGCAGGCCATGATGGTGGTGGAGGGGACGCTCACCTTCTAGCAGGATGATGAAACCACCATCTCACTGCGTTCTCAGTCACCCGCCTCCCTGCGACGTACCACAAGGGTACGACGCAGTCGCCGGGCTCCCTGCGGCCTTGTCAGATGGGGTTTTGATCATCTTGCGAGAAAGCTGTATCTAGTTATCATCCGGGAAAGGGTGCATTGGGACGGAAACGTAATGTAGCCACGAATCACGCGTGAGGGGTGACATGAACGCAGTCGTTTTTCATGAACATGGCGGGCCCGGCAAGTTGCAGTACCAAGAGATGCCGGCGCCGACTCTCAGCCAGAATGAGGTGCTCATTCGGGTGAAAGCCTGCGCGTTGAACCACCTCGACATTTGGATTAGGCAGGGCAGCCCCGCCTATCCCATGCCGCTGCCCCACATCTCGGGCTCGGATATCGCCGGCGTAGTGGAACAAATCGGTTCGCAGGTGGAGGGCCTGGTCGAGGGGGAACGGGTGTTCGTGTCTCCCGGTGTTGGTTGCGGACGGTGCGAGCACTGTGTTGCCGGTCGTGACAATATGTGCCGTTCCTATGGGTTGATCGGGGCGATGTGTCATGGCGGGTATGCTGAATACGTCAAGGTTCCCGCGAGGAACGTCTACCCGGTTCCAGGCACGTTGACCTTTGAGCAGGCGGCAGCGTTTCCGCTGGTGTCCGTCACCGCCTGGCACATGTTGTTTTCACTCGCCGATCTTCGGCTCGGCGAAGACGTGTTGATCATGGGGGCGGGGAGTGGGGTGGGGCACATGGCCATCCAGATGGCCAAGCTGGCCGGCGCCAGGGTCTTCACCACCGTCGGCAGCGACGACAAGATCGCCAAGGCCAAGTCACTCGGCGCCGATGAGGTGATCAATCACAGCCGTGAGCCGGTCAACCAGCGGGTGCGAGAGCTGACGCATCGCCGTGGGGTGGATGTGGTAATCGAGCATATCGGACCGGATGTGTGGGGGCAGTGTATCGACTCGTTGGCCAAGGGCGGGCGGTTGGTGACCTGCGGGGCCACGACCGGGGCGGAGGTGAAGCTCGATCTTCGCTACGTGTATTCCCGCCAGCTCACGATCAAAGGGTCGTACATGGGATCTCTGAGCGAATTGCTAAGGGCCGCGCAATTGATCGGGCAAGGGCGGTTGCGGCCGGTGATCGATCGGACCTTCCCGCTGGCCGACGCGAAGGCGGCGCAAGAACATCTACTGAGCAGAAAGTTTTTTGGTAAGATCGTGCTCGCGATTCCGTAGTGTGGCTTCATTATCGATTCTCTTGTCCCATTGGGCAGAAAGGTATGTGATATGGCGACTGTGGCGCAGATCATGAACAAACATCCTCAAAGTGTGGGTCCGACTACGTCTGTTCGCGGCGCGGCGAAGAAAATGCGGGAGCTGCGGGTCGGCTCTCTCCTTGTCAAGAAGGGGAAGAATCATGTCGGCATCGTGACCGATACCGATTTGGTGCGCAAGGCGCTGGCCGGTAGCCAGGATGTGTCGAAACTCACGGTGGACAAAATCATGACCTCACCCGTGTGCACCATCGAAAGCAATAAGGCGGTCGATGAGGCGCAGGATATGATGGGCGATCTCGGCGTGCGCCATCTTGCCGTGACCAAAGGCGGCTCGATCGTGGGCGTCGTATCCGTCCGCGATCTGTTAATGCACTACAAACGGTACGCGCAATCGCGGTTGGCTGCGAATCAGGTGTATTCGGAACCGAAAATCGGGCAAGACTAGCAGGATGTTGAAAACGGCCTCCAGCATCGTTCTCGGTTGCATGTCTCCTTGCGGCCTTGCTGGCAGGCCGTCTTGAACATCCTGCGTCTTTCTGCAGCCTTGCCTGAGGAAAAGCGCGTCTCGGCGCGCTGGGATGGGCGGGTGAGAAGTGGCCGTTTTGAGCATCCTTGAATAAGTAGATTGTCAGGTCAGGATTCTCCCTGGAAGAACCCCGCATACCGTGCCCCCCTTGCTCCTCACGAGTCAGGGGCGCCCTTCACGAATGACGCTTCACGACTATTTACTGAGTTCTTTGACGAGGTGGCCGAGTTCGGGAAGGATGAGTTTTTCCATGGCCAGACGCACCGCATTTTCCGAGCCCGGTGTGGAGAACAGGACTCGTCCATGGACGATGCCGGCGGTCGCGCGGGTCATGATGGCCGGCGAGCCGATCTCCTGATAGGTGAGCGCGCGAAAGATTTCGCCGAATCCATCCAGCCGTTTTTCAAGCATGGCATCGACGGCTTCAAAGGTCGAATCCCGTCGAGAGATGCCTGTTCCGCCATTGACGATGATGGCGTGAATGCCCGCGGTCCGCAGCGCCTCACCGAGCCGCTCCTTGATCAGCAGCGGCTCGTCCTTCACCAGGTAATAGGCCATCACCTGATGTCCCTGTTCCTTCAGCAGCCTCATGATCAATTGGCCGCTGGTATCCGTGTCGGCGGTGCGGGTATCGCTACAGGTCACGACCATACACCCGACGCTTCGGGGTGCCTGGGCTTTGTGTTCCTGTGGAGTGGAATGTCCCACGGTAGCTGCTCACCTTGAATGATTAGCCCCAGACAGAATCGGGCTTCAACTTCTCCGCGGGCTTCCCGCCTTTGATGTGCTCATCCAGGATGGTGGCGACGTCGGCTTCAGTGACTTTTGAATACCAGATGCCCTCGGGATAGACGACGACCGTCGGGCCCTGCTCACAAGGACCGAGGCAGGAAGATCCCGTAACAAGCACTTCTCCCGGCATGATGCCCCGTTGCATCAACCCCATGTTGAAGGTCATGAGGAGTTGCGCGGACCCCTGGCCCCCGCAGGAAGGCTTGGGGTGGCCGGGCGGGCGGGCATTGGTGCAGACGAGGATATGATATTTCGGTTTTGGCATGGTGACCTCTAGTTTTCGATAGGGTGATGGCCGACGCGCAGGGCGCTCAGTGTGGCTTATACGCCTGCCACTGTTCAATACATTCTTCGGGCAGCTTCCATTGCTTGAGCCCTTTAAGAACCCAATCGATGTAGTGCTCCTTAGGTTTGAATTTTCCGATGGGATTTGCCGCGTGGGTTGTGACGAGCATCTTGTCGTCTTCGGCCGTGATCACGGTCACGGGCAAATGCCGGTACGCGCCCTGCGGAACATCGTCCTCGAACTCATCCAGAATTTTGAGGTCTTCGTCGGTGATCTCGAACACGGCTCCCCATACTTTTTCTCCCGGCGAGGGAACGACACTCGCGAGACCGCAGCGCCATTGCGTCGACCAGCGGCAGAACTGAATGCTGTGGTCAGGGAGATAGGCGGTAAACAGGAACTTGTGTTCGGGGGCGCGACGCTTGAGCTGAGACAAATTGAGATTGTCCGCGTAGAAGAAGAACTTCATTGAACAATGATGCTCCGATTAGGTGGCGAAGGTTGACCGGTACTTGTACCACAGCGTTGCGCGGCCTTGTCAAGCTGAGCGATCGTCGGCTGTCGCCACCGGTCGCCCGCCGCAAGCCTGCCTGCGGATTGACAGTGAAATCTGGCGCCACATATGATGGCCAGTCATCGATGAGGTCTTTTGAGCCTATGGTCTTACACGTATGAGTAAAGCGATCCATTACGCGGTTCTTCTTCTGCTCGTTGCCGGAGGGTTGGTGTATTGGTGGATGAAACCACCCACCCTCAACCCCATGACCGACCCTCAGGCAGCAGAGGCGTTGGCCTTGGTGCAGACCCACCGAGCGGTGGGCTACCCCACGATTCTGCAAGCATTCAATGAGCGGGCCCGCATTCAGGAAGCTCGCAAGCTCGGGTTGCGTTTGGGGGAATGGCAGGTGATCAAGCAGGAAGGGCAACGGTATGAGGTTCGTATCTACATGCGCGAACAGGGAACCACGCAATGGTTCGAACGGGATTTCATTTGGCACGTCGATTTAGCCACGAAGCGGGTGAACGCCGCCTCGTTGCCGGCCGATGGCCTGATGCCGGAAGGACCGGAGGGTGGCCGGCCGCGCGGTCCCGGCTCCGATTCTCCGCCGCTGCCTCCTACAATGTAAGCGGCGTTTTCACTTGCACGTTCGCGCCTTGTACTCGCACCTCGACGCACGTCACACAGATCTCGGGATTTTCTGGACGTTCGCCGGTGCGGACATTGAATTGCCATCCATGCCAGGGGCATTCCAGCACTTCTCCATCCAGCGAGCCTTCACCCAGCGGCCCCCCTGCATGGGGACAGGTGTTATCGACCGCCCGAAATGTTCCATTCACATTGCAAAGGGCGAGAAAGATGCCATCCACCTTTACCGTTCGGCAGGTACCAGGAGGAATCTCGTCAACCTGGGCCACGGTGACATAGATGGGGAATGAATCCATAGGGTCCTTCGTATATTACAAGAGCGTCTGTTGCGTCTTACAGCCGGGTAACATTCTGCGCATTACAGCCTAAGCGCTTGATTTCATTAGCTACATATGGCATAGATTGAGCACTCGTTCTCAGGGAAGGATATAACGCCGCCGTCATTTTGCTATTCTTACAAGAGTGCACTCATAGGAGACCCGGGAGCTGCTATGGAAATGACCCTGTTGCTCAACTCCACCTATGAACCGTTGCGAGTCCTGCATTGGCAAAAGGCCATTACCTTGCTCTGGCAGGGGAAGGTCGAAGTCCTCGAAGTTTACGACCGCCAAATCCACGGCATTTCTATCACGATCAAGCTTCCATCCGTGATGCGTCTCCTGAAGCTCGTTAAGCTGAAGGAGAGCCACCGGGCCGTGAAGTTTTCCCGCATCAATATTTTCACGCGCGACGGGTATTGCTGCCAATATTGCAAACACAAGTTCCGCACCGAGGAATTGACGTTCGACCACGTTGTACCGATCGCGAAGGGAGGGCGAAAGACGTGGGAAAACATCGTGACGGCCTGCTGGCGATGCAACAACCGCAAGAGTGGCCGCACTCCTGAAGAAGCCAATATGCGTCTCATCAAGAAGCCCGTGAAGCCTCGCTGGAGTCCCACCGTCACCATTACGATCGGCATTCGCAATACGCCGGAAAGCTGGCGGGACTACTTGTATTGGAATCTGGAACTCGACGCAGACCCGGCAGAGCCCTAACGGGCTCAGTGGCGAGTTATGAGTTATGAGTTCTGAGTCGAACAGCCAGGGATTTCACGTTTAGCTATTCGCTCCCATAATTTCCCACTCATAACTTGCCTTCCGAACCTCCTCCAACTCACAACTCAGAATTCATAACCCGGCCCTTCCCCCTCTAGTACACCTTATCGATCGTGATCATCAGGTCCCGTCCGCCGGGCAAGGTTGGATTTTTCGCATAGCGCCCTTCCATATCTCCCGGTTGCGGCTGGCCGGCCTGCCCATCGCGATCCAGGCGGGCAATGACATCCACCATGCCTTTCAGCTCGCTGCCTTGCACCATGACATCTGCGTTCGTAATCTCAAACTGCACCGGGAATTTCGGTCCATCGATCCGCTTGGCGGCGATCGGTCGCGGTGGTCCGGTCGGACGCCGCACGATGACGAACAACACGTCCGTCGGTTTGACCTGATCGGCCAAGCTGGGCGCAATCTGCACTTGTCCGGCAATCGATCCACCGCCCTGTTCCGGTTCTCCAATGTGCGCGAGGCCGAAATAGGCAGCCAGCGCCGCGATGCCAATGATGCCTCCGGCCATTACGAGGGATCGTCCTGTATATCCAGCCACAACATGCTCCTTGGTTGACTCGTCGTGAGAGCGGGGCGCTCAGATCCAGCGGGCGCATTATACTCAGCTCGGCGCGGAAAGGGGAATGCTGAAGCGGGTTTACCCTGCGAAATCGCCTGTTGTATGATACGCCCCTACGTTGTTGATGCTTGGGAGGAGTATGACGATGGCTGCAAATTCTGGCTTTCAAATTTCACTCGATGTGCGGGGGTGGCCGGTTCTGGTCATCGGTGGCGAAGAGGAAGCGGCTGAAAAGGTTCAGCGGTTACTGGATGCCGGCGCCAAGGTAACCGTGATCAGTCCCACCATGAACGAAGCGCTCCGCAAGCTGGCGGCCTCGGCCAAGATTATTCACCGCGGCCGACATTTCCGTGCGAACGATCTGGAGAGCGTGATCTTGGTGTTGAATACGGTGCGGGATGACCGTGAACTGTCCCATTCGCTGATGCGTCTGGCTCGCGAGCAGAAGTTCCTGATCTGGTCTGTCGATCAGCCCGACGTCTCCAATGTGGTGATGCCGGCCGTCGTGAGCTGCGGCCATCTGCGTCTGGCCGTCAGCACGAGTGGTCAAGCGCCGGCTCTATCGGGATTCATGAAGGAAGATCTGGAACGTATTTTGGACAATGAGTTCGCCGCCTTTGTCGATTGGTTGGGGCAGCTTCGCGAGCAGGCCAAGGCCAACGAACCGGACGCGGACAAACGTCGCGCACTCCTACGGGAGGCGTTGGACGGTTTTCGTCTCTTGGGGAAAGTGCAGTACCCCAAAGTATGGCTCGATCATCGCGCGAGCCAACAGGCCCCCGTCTCGCCCGCCACAACCTCCTAAGAAGGACGACGACCATTATGGTGTTATTGGAATTCAGTATGTCGCCGCTCGGCAAAGGCGAAAGCGTGAGCAAATATGTGGCGCGTTCCTTGGACATTATCGATCGAAGCGGCGTGGCCTATCGATTGAACCCGATGGGAACGGTGCTGGAAGGGGAGTGGGACGAGGTCATGGCGGTAGTCAAGAAATGTTACATGCGCATGCGCAAGGACTGTAACCGCGTCTCCTGCAGTATTAAAATCGACTATCGCAAAGGACCGAAGGGACGGCTGTCGACTAAAGTCTCCAGCGTGGAATCGCAATTGAAACGAAAACTGAAGGTGTGAGTATACTTCACTGACCCATGCCGCCGTCATGGGCCTCGTACAGCAGCGTGCCGTCGGTTTTGAACGTGGCCGAAAGACTGTCGGTCTGGACGGTCAGATCTTTGAGTGATAATTGTTGAACCGTTCCGCGCAACCGCCCGCTCGTCATGTCGCGGTTCACGCCCTTCTCCAGAGCTTTCCGCATGAGATCCAGTTCTTCCCGAACGGGGACTACGAGCCTTCTGGCCAGTTCCTCGCGCAACGGTTCATGTAGCCATTCCTCCGCTAAATCTGTGGCCGGGGTGCGTTCCTTGATGCTGTAGTCGACTTCCCGAAACAAGATCCGTCCCGTAGGCTCATTGTAAGACGGTGTCCCCTTGAGGCGTAGCGTCAAGGGCAGCAGGCCTCGCAAAGCGAGTTCTACTCCGACCTGATGCCCCAAGGGATAAAGCGTCGCTCCGGCAATCTTGATCGTGCCGACTCCCAACGACCATTCCTGGCCGACGACCGCCTCACGCAGACGTTGGTTGGCCTCCTCAATCGGAACCTGCAGGGTGAAGGAGACGTGAAAGCCGTCATCGTGGAATCGAGCCTGGGCGTCAGGCAGAGGCGGATGAGGGGAAACAGGTTTGGTCCCTCGGACCACCGTGGGTCTGGCGGTCACTCCAAAGGCGGCGGCCGGCATCTCCGAGAGAGTCCCCAGACCGGCGGATCCAACGGATGCAGGGTTCACCAGCAGCCAGAGGGACTCTGCTTCATCAAGTAGTATGGGCTCCTGCAATTCCTTCCAGATGCGGCCCACGGCTGGCTTCAGTGTAACCAAGCCAGCGGCTTTCCGATCCGCAGCAGGCAGCACCCGTTGAAGTTCGCTTCGGTAGACCTGCGCCATCAACGGTGCTGCATCCACATGTTGGCTGGATAATACGCATGACCCAACCGGTTCTATGGCAGCGACTCTGCTCTTCGGGATGACCCCATAGCCGGGACCCTGGGCGAAAGCGGTCGCAAGCTGTATCGCCAACCGACCAGCGCCCGCCGTCGCATCGCTTTGCCCACATTCGGCAACCTTCGTGAGCGAGCCGTTGAGGGGTTTCGCATACTCCACCCCGAATGGGAAGGCAGAGTGCGAGATGAGTCGCCCGCCCGCCGTTTTGAAGCCCTGGTCTCCCGGCCAGATTCGATATTTCAAAAACCCCGTGCCACCGCCCAATGGGATCCATTCACGCGGAGCAGTTTGTTGAGAGGCTAAATCCCGGTGAATGCCATTGTAGACCTCGCTCATGGCCTGCAGAGGAATAGGCACATGGAGGGTGATGCTGGAGACTTCGTCGCGCGATTGATGAGAGTCCTTTTTTCCAGCCGTCCCTGTGGAGGCACCGGGATCAGCGACTAGGAGAATGACAACGAACGAGAACAATTTGACGTGACTGACTACATTCCGTTTCGCCATCCTGTCTCCTCATCACCCGGCGAAAAAGTCGTCGCGTGAATTCACTTCGCAGTGCTGTGACGAATATGGAGGATCCCGGAGGCCAAGACAAGTGCAAGGATATGTCGAAGGAGGATGCGCGGCGACTCCCGCGCACTGTGGGCTCGTTATGAGGTGGTGCTGGCTGGAAGGGGACTGTGCTGTCGCGGCACGCGAGGACCGATCGCGCAGAGAATTTCGTAGGGAATCGTCTGTTGCCATGAGGCCAGATCGGCGGCGGTGATGCGCTCCTGTCCTTGCTGCCCAATAAGAATGGCTTCATGCCCGATGTCGACGCCGGGCACGTCGGTCACATCGACGAGGGTCATGTCCATGCAGACCCGTCCGATAACCGGGACTCTCCGCCCCCCGATCAGGACTTCTCCACGGTTTGACAGCAGACGATTGTATCCATCCGCATACCCAATCGGCAGCACCGCAATGCGGGATGGGCGAGAGGCGACGAATGTGCGGTTGTAGCTGACGCTATGGCCTGGTTGGATGTTGTGCAGGTGCGCCACGATCGTTCTCCACGTCAGGATCGGTCGCACCTGGGAGGTTGAAGTCATCTCATCCGTAGTTTGGTACCCGTAGAGCATGATGCCGGGTCGCACCAGGGAATAGCGGCTTGCGGGGTATTTGACGATGGCGGCGCTGTTCGCCGCATGCACGAGGGGCAGTACCAAGCCACGCTGCCGGAGGCTCTCAAGGCTCTGCTGGAACCGTGCGAGTTGCGCCTCGGTATGTCGAGCATCTTCGTTGTCGGCATCGGCCAGATGAGTCATCAGCCCTTCCAGATGAAGAACGGTCTGAAATGTCGAACCGGCGATGAGATGAGGAAGCTGTTCAGGGGAAAGGCCGAGGCGGCCCATACCGGTTTCGATTTTGACGTGCACAGGATAGGGCTTGGCGCCGGAAGGAATCTTGTCGGCGAAAGCCTGCACCATATCGGCTCGAAACAGCACGGGTGTCAATTGATGCGCCGCCAGGTCCTGAAATTGTGCAGGGACCGTCGCGCCCATCACCAGAATGGCCTCATGAATGCCGGCTTGGCGAAGGGCGATGCCCTCTTCGACGGTGGCGACACCGAAGCGATGGACGGCGAGCCGTTGCAGGGCTCGCGTCACTTCCACGGCGCCATGGCCATAGGCATTGGCCTTGACGACGGCCAGCACCTCGGAGTGGGGCGCGAGACGTCGCACCTGTGCGAGGTTGTGTGCCAGAGCGCTCAGATCGACCGAGACTGAAGTTGGGAGAAAATGAGAGGGGGTGTACACGCAGCCTGTCGTGAAGGAAGGCGTCAGACCTCGAGAATTTCGCCTTCTTTCTTCTTCATGACGTCGTCGATTTTCTGGACGTACTGATCGGTCAATTTCTGAATGTCGGCTTCCGACTTGCGTAACTCGTCTTCGGTCAGTTTCGTGTCTTTCTGTAGTTTCTTGAGCTCTTCGTTTCCATCCCGGCGAAAACCGCGGATCTGCACCTTCACTTCTTCGCCATGTTTCTTGCACACCTTGATGAGTTCTTTCCGTCGCTCTTCGGTAAGCGGCGGAAGGGGAATGCGGATGAGTTTTCCGTCGTTCGACGGCGTCAACCCGAGGTCGGAGGTTTGAATCGCCTTTTCGATTTCTCTGATGAGATTCTGTTCCCACGGCTGAATCGTAATCAGCCGGGCTTCCGGGGTGGCGACGTTCGCAACCTGTTTTAGCGGGGTGAGGGTGCCGTAATAATCCACCTTGATACCGTCGACAAGCGCCACTGACGCGCGGCCGGTTCGGAGCCCGGCCAGGTCACGTTTCAAATGTTCGATGGCATGATCCATTTTTTCAGTAACGCGTTGCTTCACTTCAAGCGCCGTCGACATCTGCCTTTCTCCTTAGCGACTTCCTACGGTGACCAGGGTTCCAATGGGATCACCTTGGACGACCCGTTTAAAGTTTCCCTTCTCTTTTAAGTTGAAGACGATCAACGGCAATCGGTTGTCCATGCAGAGGCTGATGGCCGTCGAGTCCATGACTTTCAGATTCTGGGTCAGAATCGACAGGAAGGGAATTTCCGTATATTTCTTGGCCTCTGGATTCTTGACCGGATCGCTGTCGTAGATGCCGTCGACTTTGGTGCCCTTCATGATGACCTGTGCGCCGATTTCCATGGCCCTCAGCGACGCAGCCGTGTCGGTGGAGAAATAGGGATTTCCCGTTCCACCGGCAAAAATCACCACACGTTTCTTTTCCAGGTGGCGGATGGCCCGCCGTCGGATATAGCCTTCTGCCAACTGTCGCATTTCAATTGCCGACTGGACGCGGGTGGTGACCCCTTTGCTTTCCAGCGCATTTTGCAGGGCGAGCGCGTTCAGCACAGTGGCCAGCATGCCCATGTAATCGGCCGAGGCCCGCTCCATGCCCCGCGCACTGGCCGCCAGCCCGCGGAAGATATTGCCGCCGCCGATCACGACGGCGACCTCCACATCCAGCGCGACCACGTCGGCAATTTCATCGGCCAAGCCTTCGAGAATCGAAGGCTGGATACCATAGCCCTGCTCACCGGCCAGCATTTCTCCGCTGACTTTCAGCAGGATGCGGCGGTAAGGGACAGAACTCATGCCTGGCCTAATTGGTACCGGGTGAAGCGCCGAACGTTCATGTTTTCGCCGATTTTTGCGATTTGCTGCGCCAGCAGATCCTTGATCGTGACAGACGGATCTTTGATGAAGGCTTGTTCGAGCAGGCAATTTTCTTGGAAAAACTTTTCCAGCTTCCCGTCAACGATTTTGGGCCAGGCTGCGGGCGGTTTGCCCAGTTCTTTGGCCTGTCCTTCGTAGATGCTGCGTTCCTTCGTGACGACGTCCGCGGGAATCTCCTCCCGTCTGACACAGGAGGGGCCCGCGGCGGCTACTTGCAGGGCCAAATCGTTCACGAACGTTTTGAACTGTTCGTTCCGCGCCACGAAGTCGGTTTCACAATTGACTTCGATGAGCACTCCGATCTTCCCTCCGGCATGGATGTAGGCGTGGATCAACCCCTGATTCGTTTCACGACCGGCCTTTTTCTGGGCCGCCGCCAAGCCCTTCTGCCGAAGATAATCGATCGCTTTGTCGATGCTGTTTCCATTCTCGGACAACGCTTTCTGGCAATCCAGAATGCCGGCCCCTGTTTTTTCACGCAGCTCTTTGACGAGATCACTCAGACTTGCCATGGGCTCCTCAGATTGGTCGAGTACAACAATTCCATCGCGCGGGGATACGGCGTTTACAAGGCTGACACGCCGGCCAAGTGCGCGGCCGGTTTCGCGCCGCCGCCTGCCGGTGCGGCCGCAAACTCAGTTTCTTCATGCTGTGCCCGGAGATGCGCTCCTTCGAGACAGGCATCCGCGATGCGGGAAATAATCAATTTGATGGAGCGAATCGCATCGTCATTGCCGGGAATGGGATATTGAATGTGATCCGGGTCGCAATTCGAATCGAGGATGGCGATGACGGGAATCTCAAGCCTGCTGGCCTCGAGAATGGCAATGTGCTCGATCCGGGTATCTAGAATGAAGACCGCTCCCGGCAAGGCCCGCATGTTGCGGATGCCCGACAGATTCTTCTGAAGTTTCACGACTTCCTTCTGCATCTGTCCGAGCTCTTTCTTGGTGTGGCCCTGATGCGTCGGATCAGCCAGCGTCGCCTCCATCTTTTTCATTTTGTCGATGCTGCGCCTGATGGTCTGGAAATTGGTCAACATGCCGCCCAACCATCGCTGATTGATAAAAAATTGGTTGGCTCGTTTGGCCTCTTCTTCCAATATCTCCGCCGCTTGGCGCTTGGTGCCGACGAACAACACGGAGTCACCGGCCGCCACGGTGTCGCGCGCGAAGGCATAGGCCTGTTCCATACGCGCGACGGTCTGTTGGAGATCGATGATGTAGACGCCATTTCGCTCGCCGAAGAGGAACCGCTTCATCTTCGGATTCCAACGGTTCGTCTGGTGGCCGAAATGGACACCGGCTTCCAATAATTCTTTAATCGCAACTACTCCCATACCTTCACCTCCCTCCGAAGCCTGCAGAGCGCCTGGCGAACGCCAACGACGAGGGGGATGTCCCCCTTATTCTCAGGCTGCGCAGCGTGCGCATCACGCTGGTGTGGATTTAAATAAGACGTCCCTGATTGTGATGGCTCAAGCCGTGAACGATGGGACGGACCTTTCACTGCACGAAAACGCCCGAACGCTAGCATAATCCTCTGTACTTTGCAACCAACGCGGATCCGGTCACGACCGGTAACTCGCGTTGATGCGCACGTATTCATAAGATAAATCAGTGGTCCACATATGGGCGGTGCCATTGCCCTCTCCGAGATCGACCCGGATGGTAAAGTCACGTCGTTGAAAGACTTTCGCCAGTCGCCGTTCCGCCGCTGCCCCCAGACCTTGTCCCCGTTTGACCATCTCAACATCTTCAAATCGAAGGCTGACGCGCGCTGGATCGAGAGCCACTCCCGCACGTCCCAGTGCGGCCATGACACGACCCCAATTTGCATCACCGCCGAACAAGGCTGTTTTCACCAGATTCGACGTAGCGATCGTCTGCGCGACCTTTTTGGCTGCCTGAGTAGTCCTGGCTCCTACGACTTGCACCTGCACCACTTTGGTGACGCCTTCGCCGTCCCAACAAATTTTCATGGCCAATGTTCGGCATACTGTTTCGACCATCGCGCAGAAACGCGTGAAGTCGGGGGAGTTAGGTGTGAGGGTCTCATTCCCTGCCATGCCATTGGCGAGGCAGAGGACGGTATCGTTTGTGCTCGTATCTCCGTCAACCGTGATGCAGTTGAATGATTGATCGACGGCCTGACGCAGTGCCATCTGAAGCGCGCGCCGGGTGACGGCCGCATCGGTCGTGAGATAGGCCAGCATGGTGGCCATGTTCGGGTGAATCATGCCGGACCCCTTGGCCATTCCACCCACGGTTACCACTTGTCCGCCGAGTCGGGCGCGGAGGGCCACCTCCTTGGGCTTGAGATCGGTCGTCATGATGGCCTGTGCTGCCTCGCGTCCGCCGCGCCGGCTGACTCGCGCGAGGAGGGCAGGAAATCCTTGCTTGATACGAATCAGCGGGAGCGGCCGGCCGATCACACCAGTCGATCCAATGAAAATGGTATGAGGAGCGGTCTGAAGCGCAGTGGCTGCCAGTAGAGCCATGTCTGTGGCCACGCGCATCCCTTCAGGGCCGGTGCAGGCGTTAGCATTTCCACTATTGATCAGAATGGCGCGGCCGATGCCCTTTTCCAGATGCAGGCGATCAAGGATGACAGGGGCCGCCACGACCCGATTGGTGGTGAAGACGCCAGCGATGGGGCCTGGTTTGTCGGACACCAGCAGCGCCAAATCGAGCTGCTTCTTTTTCTTGATTCCGCAGTAGACTCCGGCAGCCCGAAACCCACGCGGGGCGGTGACGCCTCCTGGAATACGGTTCATCGATAACCCTGTGAGGTGGAGTGAAATGGCTCGTCTGCGGACTCGCGAATGAGCCAGAGGCTACGGATAAATGCCTGGTGCGGCCAAACCCATTCCCTCAGGATATCCGAGCATGAGATTCATGGCTTGGATCGCTTGCCCTGCCGCCCCTTTGATCAAATTATCAATGGCGGAGACGGTCACGACCCATCCGGCTCGCGTATCAGTGTGCACGGCGATATCACAATAGTTGGCGCCTCGCACATGCCGCGGATTCGGCATGGCGCTCTCAAGCAATCGGACAAATTGCTCACCCTTATAGAAATCCCGATAGAGGGCTCGCAGTTCAACGACATCCAGTGTTCCCTTCACCCGCGCATAGGCGGTGCTTAAAATGCCTCGATTCATCGGGACGAGATGTGGTGTGAAGGCGATCGTGACAGTGGATTCCCGGTCTGTCGTGCCCTGTCCATGTTTTTTCGCCAGCCCTGCAAGTTCCTGTTCAATTTCAGGGATGTGTCGATGCCGACCTATCTTGTAGGGCTCGAGCGATTCGTGTGCTTCGGGAAAATGGTAGGGCAGGGCCGGACTTCTTCCAGCCCCTGACACACCAGACTTCGCATCGATCACAATCGTGTCCGGCACGATTAATCCGTGAACCAGCAGCGGCGCCAATTGAAGAATGGCGGCTGTGGGATAGCAGCCCGGCGAGGCGACCAAACGAGCCTGCGCGATGGCGGATCGATGCAGTTCCGGCAAGCCGTACACGGCGCTTTCGATTAAATCGGGATGTGCGTGCGCGGTTTGATACCATGTCTCATAGGTGTGGGGATCCTTGAGCCTGAAGTCCGCACTGAGGTCGATGACGCGCTTGCCGGCTTTCATACAACTCGCCACAGGGCCCATGGACTTGGTGTGCGGGAGGGCGAGAAACAGGACATCGGCCCGCTCCGCCAAGGCCTCTGGCGCCAAGGCTTCAAAATTCAGGTCTATCACGTTCTGCAAATGGGGATAGACGGACGAGACCGCGACTCCCGCCGATTTCTCAGAGGTCACCGCAGTTAAATTGACGTGGGGATGCTGAGACAGCAACCGCAGTAGTTCTGCCCCTGTGTATCCACTGGCACCGGCCACCGCCACTCGTACCAAGGTCATGTCACATCTCCTGGAACATCGGAAAAATACTCTTCTATTACTTCATCTCGCACATAAAAAAAGGGAAGGCTGCGGAGCCTTCCCTTTTCACACATCGCTCCAGGCGTTGGTTATCGCTTCGAGTATTGGAAGCGCTTTCTGGCACCCTTTTGACCGTACTTTTTACGCTCTTTCACGCGGGAGTCTCGGGTCAGCAAGCCTTCCTTCTTGAGGGGGCTGCGAAAGGCCGCACTCATGATCACCAGCGCCTTGGAGATCGCATGTCGCAAGGCTCCCGCCTGGCCCGCCGGACCACCGCCATAGACGGTGGCGCGCACGGAGTACTTACCTGCGATGCCCGCCAACTCAAATGGGAATTGAATGACATTCCGCAGGGTCATGCGAGGAAACGCTTTTTCCAGCGGCTTCTCATTTACGACGATATCACCAGCCGCGGCGGTCACCCAGGCACGCGCGATCGCGCTCTTTCTCTTTCCGGTTGCGTACTGCGTCAATGCTGCCATATCAGGCCGTCTCCTTCACAGATCGGATGCAAACAATAATGGTCACAGTGAGAGTGATTCTAACTGCTGTGCTTGATGCGGATGGGTCGGACCCGCATAGACACGCAATTTCTTTGCCATATGATTTCCAAGGGGGGTCTTGGGCAACATGCCCTCAATGGCTCTGGTCAACAACTCCGTCGGTTGTTTCCGGTGAATATGTTCGGCGGTCAAGGTTTTCAACCCACCAGGATACCCGCTGTGGCTGGAGTAGGTCTTGGATTCCATTTTGTTCCCGGTCAGGCGGATCTTTTCGGCATTCACGATCACGACATGGTCCCCGGTATCCACGTGGGGCGTGAAGGTGGGTTTATGCTTCCCGCGTAACAACGTGGCGACTTTCGCCGCGAGCCGGCCAAGCGTCTTGCCGTCGGCATCCACCAAGAACCATTTACGTTTCACATCAGCCGGCTTTTCGAGGTACGTTTTTGTCATGATCTCCATCTGCTCCTGCACGATAGGCTTCTATGGTGAATGTCTGGCTTTACGCTTGTTGGGGTTCGATATTTTTGGGGTCGAGTTTGTTGATCCAGGCATCCAAGTGAATCGCCGTCCGCCGGTTGAGCACATCTTGGGTGGCATAAATCGGGCAGTCCGCTCGCAGCGCCAGAGCAATCGCATCGCTTGGCCTCGCGTCCAACGTTCGGTGCACCCCCTTGGAGGCGAATGCCACGCTTGCATAGTAGGTGCTGCTCTTCACATCCGAAATCACGACCCGCTCAATCCGAACGCCGAGGTGATCCGCGAAGCTCCGAATGAGGTCATGGCTCATGGGACGGGGAGTCACGACCCGTTCCATTGCCAGCCTGATCGCATTTCCCTCTGCAGATCCGACCCAGATAGGCAGTGTCACGCTCGAATCGTCACTCTTGAGCACGACAATACGGGTGTCGGTATTGCCGTCGTCCAATACCTGTTTCACGGTCAACGCCACGAGCTCGCGCGCTTCATTACCTTGAGGAACTGATTCCATGGTTAGGTATCGAGTTTGCCGAAGTCTTCCGGCTTCAAATTTTCAAGCCACTGCTCGAGTTCTTCAGATGACTGTTTCTTGATGACCTTTTCACTGGCAAAAATCGGGGCGCTGGTTCGCAGTGCCAGTGCAATCGCATCGCTTGGACGAGAGTCGACGGTGTACTCGGAATCTTCGTACATCAAGTGGATTGTGGCGAAATACGTATTCTCATTCAAGTCGGTAATGACCACACTGATGATTTTTGCGTCGAAGGTCTCCAGGAATGACTTCATCAAGTCATGCGTCATGGGACGCGGCGCGGTCACACTCTCCAGCGCCAAGCCAATCGCGCTGGCCTCTGATTTCCCCACCCAAATCGGAAGCATGTCGGAATTGTCTTCATCTCGCAACACCACGATGTAGGCGTTATTATAAGGATCGAAAATGAGACCCTTTACCCGCATTTGTGTAATCACGGCGGGAATGTTCCTTCCGAATCTCAGCTCAAAATCATGGTAAGACGCGACTTTAGCACTTCACAAATCAGAGTGTCAATGAGTTCGATCTCACAACAACGGAATGAGGAGAAATGCCCGACACCGGCCCAAGCGATCTTGTCCGTCACCACGGGGGATGCAAGCTGCTTTTGCCGATCCGGTATCAGAATCGGTCACTCCATTACGAGCCAGCCGGCCGAAAGTTCTGTTCAAGTTTGGAGGTATCCGTTTGTTCTCCCAGCTTGAGGAACGCCTTCATCTGTTTTTTGACCAGCTCGCGACCACTCTCGTCGCCTAGATTGACCTGGTATTCATTGATAACCATCACACGCATTCCTTCCCACTTCTTCCAGCAGGGTTTGCAGACCTGCGCCTTGATCTCGGCTTCAAGTTTTCCGAGAAATAGCGTATCGGTAATTGCTTCGCCTGCTTGGCCGCAGGTGACACATTGCACTTCTGCCATGGTTGCCTCCATATAGTGTCTTCTTCCGTCTCATCTTTTCATAGATAACGTGGGCCCATTCTAGCATCTGATATTTCAAGAAAAAAAGAGTGTGCATCGGATTGACGCTTTTGCGTCGTCATGATAAAAAACCCTCCCCTTGAATTGTGAGGCTTCGTAATGGGACTTATGACCGATGGCTGTGCCCGGATGGCGGAACTGGCAGACGCGCCGGACTCAAAATCCGGTTCTCGCAAGAGAGTGGGAGTTCGACCCTCCCTCTGGGCACCATTTAGATAGTGACCTTTGGTTCAAATTGGCCTCCCGCTTCACCACTATATAGTGGATGGGTTGCCTGAAAACATCTTGACATGATGTGGTTGTTGGCCTATAGTGCGCCCGAATTTGTCTGGAACTACTATGACCAGTTTAGTTTATCGCCGTCCATCATCACTCTCTTATCAATTCCATCTCACTAAGGAGGCAGCACATGCGTAACGTGTTGGCACTTGGAGCTGCGGTGCTTTTCATCAGCTCCGTTGGTGTTGCAGGCGCTCAGGAGCGTTTGCCGCAGTCCTCGTCAGGATCCGGTTTCGGTGTGGGTACCGGTGTCGGAGACGTTTCGGGCAACTCCGGTCGTACCGCCGCGTTTGATCGGAACGCATTCATCGATCGGTTGGGTCAGGCAGAAACTGTGTTCGGTCGCGTGCTCGCCATTGATGTTCCCGGACATAAGCTGCACCTGGAGACCGGTGGAAGCTCACACGACGAAGGTCGTGCAGGCACTGGCGCGATGTCTTCGTTGACGCTCTATTTCGACGCGCAGAGCAATATGGATCAAATTAAAGCGCTGAACGCCGGCGATGATATCTCCGTGCAGGTGGTTGAAGCTCCGAATGAAAGAGCAGATCAAGGTGTGTACGGATCGGGTCGTAAGCTCGTGCGTGAAATATATCTGTTCCGCGGTAATGAAAAGTTGGCGGGATTCGGCGGCCTCGGACAGCGACCGAGCCCAGTGAATGAACGGGGAATTGAGACGAACTCAAGCACCGTCACTGGCGGGCTGGTCGGCGGCGTATTTCCCGGAACGGTTACGACCGGGGTGGTCACTACCAGTGTCGGTGAATTCACCGGCAGCGCACCTTGCTGGAATTGCGAACCGCAGCCGGGATGGGGTTATCAGACCGTCGCTCCGGAAACCAAAGTCCAAAACAAGTCTGATTACGGGACCGATGGCGCCAAGCCGAACCTGCAAAAAGGCCTGACGAACTAGATAGGCCACTCACATGGCCGGTTTCAAAGCGGGGTACTTCGAGAGAAGTGCCCCGCTTTTGTTTCGTGAAGGTACTCGCGTACGACCATTGTGGATTCAATGCATCAATTGGTAACATCTCTCATTCGCACCAGAGACGTCACACATGTCAGAATCGCCGGCGCATACACCCACCGCGGATGAAGAGTTGGATCTCCGTGGGGTCATTTGTCCGTACAACTTCGTTAAGACTAAGCTGAAACTCGAGACAATGGCGCCGGGTCAATTGCTGTTGGTTCATCTGGATGACGGTGATCCCATTCGCAATGTCCCGCGGAGCGTCAGCGACGATGGTCATGATGTCTTATCGCAGGAGCGGGCTGAGCAATCCTACCGTGTCATGATCAGAAAGAGGCTTGACGAATAATCTTCGCATCACTTCCGTTCCCTCCTTCTCGCTGGTCTCATGCCCTCCACAACGAGCGTCACTTGCAACAATCCATGACCATCATGGAATGGATAGTTTGCCAGGACTTCCCGCGCTCGTCCCCGAACGATCTGCTGTGAGTTGTGTGTGAGGTCGGTCGCCACGACGACACGCCGGTTGCCCAGGATTCTCGATAGAAGAGAGAGGGTTTGCCGGAGGGCTTGCACCGGGGGAAAAAAGATCATCGTGCGAGACTCTGCCTTCAACGAAGCAAGCCGACGCGTAAGGTTTCGAGCGTCTCCGGAGCAGCGCCCTTCGAAGACGAAGGCATCGCATGCCATCCCAGCCACAACAGCTGCGGACACCACCGCGGAGGCTCCTGGAACGACTTCGATTGGAATGTGTTCCGCGACCGCTGCGTTGATGAGCATTCGGCCAGGATCATAGACGACCGGCATTCCGCAGTCTGACACCAGCGCGATGTGTAGACCTTGTTTCAAACGATCCAAGAGGATGGGGGCCTTTTCCGCGGCATTGCTCCGATCATACGTGGTCAACATCGCATGGATGCCGTGATGCGCAAGCAGCATCTGGGTAGCGGGCGGATGTTTGGCGGCGATCAGATTCACGTGCTGCAATGTCGCGAGACCTCGGATCGTGAGATCATCTGGATGACCGATGGGGACGCCGACGATGAAGAGCGTTCCCGACAGGCCACCGGATGGAACGTACTTT
Organism: Nitrospira sp.; assembly: GCA_021323395.1. GTDB lineage: Bacteria > Nitrospirota > Nitrospiria > Nitrospirales > Nitrospiraceae > Nitrospira_A. Next base: position 22,118 of record JAJONL010000025.1, on the reverse strand, counting down.
TCTTGACTCTGTTCTCGTCGCACCGATATAATTTCCAGTTCCAAAAAATCGGCTTTGCGTTGAAATCATGCGAGGATAGGCGAAATGTCGTCGGTCTTTTTCATGCTTACCATGGCGCTTTATTTCGCAAGCACCGTCTGCTACCTGGCCTATTTGCTTCGCCGGGCCGAGACTCTGTCAAAGGTGTCGCTCGGAATTACCGCCATTGGATTCGGCACCCATACGGTGGCATTGGTCGCAAGAATGGCGGACACGGGACAGACGCAGCTTCCGACCTTTCACGAAGCCTTGTCGTTTTTATCCTGGATGCTCATCCTGGTATTTCTCGTGGTCGAATTTCGTCGCCAACTTCATGTCCTCGGCTCATTCATCGTACCGCTCGCCCTGGTGTCGTTGGTAACGGCCGCCGCGTTTCGTTCAGACGAGGCGTCCAGTCTCCAGCCCGTATTCAAGACTCTCTGGGTCCATGTGACCCTCAGCATGTTGGGCACGGTCGGTTTTGCGATCGCGTTTGTGGCGGGAGTGATGTATCTCATTCAAGACGGACTTCTCAAGTCCAAGCGCTTCAACGTGCTCTATGCGAAACTTCCGGCCCTCGATTATCTCGATCATCTGAACCAACAGTCCATCGTGATGGGTTTCCCCCTGCTGACCCTCGGGATCATCAGCGGCGCCTTTTCGGCTGAGATCGTCCGCGGGACCTATGTGAATTGGAACCCAGAACAGACCTGGGCAATGGTCACCTGGGGATTCTATTTTGCGGTCCTCGTCGGTCGACTCACCATCGGCTGGCGCGCCAAGCGAGCGGCCTATCTCACGATCATCGGCTTTGCCGGCGTGATCCTCACCCTGATTGGAGTGGTGCTGAAAAGTCACGGGTCGGTGTCCTGACATGCATATCATCGTCGTCGGCCTGAGCCATAAGACCGCGCCGGTCGAGATCCGCGAGAAACTCGCCGTGCCGGAAAGTCGGCTCAGGGAGGCACTGAGCCGACTCTGCGCCTATCCCGGGGTTCGCGAAGGGTTGTTGCTCTCGACATGCAATCGGGTGGAAGTGTACGCCGTCGTCGATGATCTCGAAAGTGGCTACGGTCGGGTGCAAGAATTCCTGGCCGACACGCACCTTTCTCTGTCCTCCGAACACCTGACGCCCCATCTCTATTGGCATGCCGGCGATCGCGCCATCGGGCATCTCTTCCGGGTGGCCTCCAGTCTCGATTCGATGATTATCGGCGAGTCTCAGATACTCGGCCAGATCAAGGATGCGTTCGAAGTCGCGCTGACCCACAAGGCGTCCGGTTTGCTGTTGAACAAGGTCGTGAAAAAAGCGATCTCGGTGGCGAAGCGTGTGCGCACCGAAACCAAAATCGCCGAGACGGCCGTGTCGGTGAGTTATGCGGCCGTGGAGCTGGCCAAAAAAATCTTTTCGAACCTGAATGAGAAAACGGTATTGCTGATCGGGGCGGGGGAAATGGCCAAGCTGGCGGCCCGTCATCTGATTGCCAACGGCGTGCGCCAGGTGCGGATCACCACCCGCAATTTTCAACATGGCTTGGAATTGGCTCAACGGTTCAACGGAACGGCTGTGCCGTTCGACGACTACAAGGCCGAGTTGGCCGGAGCCGACATCGTGCTCGTGTCCACCGGGGCATCGCACTATCTGGTCGGCGCCGACGATGTACAGCGCGCGATGAGACAACGGATGAGTCGCCCGATGTTCTTGATCGATATTTCCGTGCCTCGCAATATCGATCCCGCCGTTCGACCGATCGACGATGCCTTTCTCTTCGACATCGACGACCTGCATATGCGCGTGGAACAGAACCGCGAGGATCGATTGCGTGAAGCGGCGAAAGCCGAGCAGATGGTGATCGAAGAAGTGGCGATTCTGGGACAGTGGCTCCAATCCCTGGAAGTGACGCCGACCATCGTGGCATTGCGAGCCCGGACCGAAGACATCAAGCGGCGTGAAGTGGACAAAATCATGGCGCGTTTGGGACACCTCTCGATGGAGGATCGCGCCGCCGTCGAATCCATGGCGTCCGCCATCATCAACAAAGTGGTGCACGGCACGATGGTCACCCTGAAAGCGGAAGCCACCTCTGCCGGCGGAGCGGCCTATGTGGATGCGGCGCGCCGGTTCTTCAATTTAGAAGAGATGCCGGCCGGATTTTCCACCGGGCCTACGGAGAGGCCGGGTGCGCAGGAGGGAGGCGGGGCCAGCAACGGGGCCGGCCGGCTCACCGACACGTCATTGATCCCGCAATCAACCAAAGACCAAGGCCGACGGGTAAGCTAACGCAGAGGGCTGAACGCTATGGTCGGACCCAGCAGCATGTGTGACCTGCCATCCCTGGCTCGACGATTGAGACGTGCCCGATTATGACTCGTTCGACCCTCATCCTAGGCACCCGTGGCAGCAAGTTGGCCGTGCATCAGAGTCAATGGGTGCAGGCACGCCTGCAGGAATTGGCTCCGGAGCTGACAATTTCCTTGAAGCGCATCCAAACTTCCGGCGACAAGATCGTGGATGTTCCCCTGGCGAAAATCGGCGGGAAAGGCTTGTTCGTCAAGGAAATCGAAGACGCATTGTTGAGCAAGGACATCGATCTGGCCGTACACAGCATGAAAGACGTGCCGACGGCTTTGCCGCAGGGGCTTGAGATTGTGTGCGTTCCTCCGCGTGAAGATCCGCGGGATGCCTTGATCACGCATGACGGATGCAGGCTGGATCAGTTGAAACCAGGCGCGAAAATCGGTACCAGCAGTTTGCGCAGACAAGCGCAACTCCTCCACTATCGGCCGGATTTCATCATCGAGATGCTTCGCGGTAATTTGGATACGCGGCTCAGAAAGCTCCGCGAGGGGCGCTTCGATGCCATTGTGCTGGCGGCGGCGGGACTGCGGCGGCTTGCCTGGGAAACAGAAATCACGGAATGTCTGCCGGTTCACGTGAGTCTGCCGGCAATCGCTCAAGGCGCGCTCGGCATTGAAGCGCGCAGTGACGATAGCTTCGTGCATGAACTGCTGGGCCGTTTCGAGCATCCGCCCACCCGCATCACCGTGACGGCTGAACGGGCATTGCTGCATCGTCTTGAAGGAGGATGTCAGGTGCCCATCGCCGCCCATGCCGTCCTGGAGGGAGAGGTTCTCACCCTCGATGGGCTCGTGGCGAGCGTCGATGGCCGGCGAATCATTCGTCACCAGATCAAGGGTGTCTCGACCGAGGCCTCTCAACTGGGAACGAAGTTGGCGGAGCACCTGCTGGCTGCGGGGGGGGATGTCATTCTCAAGGAAATCTATGGGCGGGCCTGATTCCATGACCACGCGGAAAGGAACAGTCTACCTGGTTGGCGCGGGTCCCGGTGATCCGAAGTTGCTGACATTACGCGGGAAGGAGTGCCTTGAGCAGGCCGATGTGGTCCTCTACGATTATCTCGCAAATGAGGGCCTGTTGGGGTATGTCTCCTCGCGGGCAGAGCGAGTGTATGTCGGCCGTCGCGGGCGTGGGCAGTACCGGGATCAAGCAGAAATCAATCGCTTGCTGATTGATCATGCTCAAGCAGGCAAACGCGTCGTGCGGCTGAAGGGCGGCGATCCATTCGTGTTCGGACGGGGCGGCGAGGAAGCGGAAGCGGTCGCAGCCGCCGGTCTGGATTTCGAGGTGGTACCGGGGGTGACGGCGGCTGTGGCGGCGCCGGCCTATGCCGGCATTCCGGTCACCCATCGCACATTGGCATCGACCGTGACGTTCATCACCGGGCATGAGGATCCCGCGAAAGCTCATAGCGCGATCGAGTGGACGCGCTTAGCCACCGTGCACGGCACTTTGGTGTTTCTCATGGGCATGACGAACTTGCCAAAAATTGTGCAATGCCTGCGTGTCGAGGGCAAGGACGGCTCGACTCCCGCCGCAGTGATTCGCTGGGGCACGCGGGCGTTCCAGCAGACGGTCGTGGGAACCTTGGACGATATCGTGGAGAAGGCGACGGCGGCCCACATGGAACCGCCTACGGTCATTGTCGTGGGACAAGTTGTGCGCCTTCGGGAGCAGATGAACTGGTTTGAGCGCCGGCCCCTGTTTGGAAAACGGATCTTGGTGACAAGACCCACATCACAGGCGCCGGCATTCTCTGATCTGATCGCAGCCGCGGGTGGAGAGGCGCTGGAATGCCCGACCATCGAGATCGTTCCTCCTGAAGACTGGGGTCCGCTTGACCGAGCCCTGGAGCGGCTGTCGACCTATAACTGGTTGATCTTCACCAGTGTGAATGGAATTGCTCCGTTCATGGCGCGACTCATGGGAACACAGCGTGATGCCCGCGCATTGGCTGGTCTCAAGGTTTGTTGCATCGGGCCTCGCACGGCTGAGGCGCTATCGGCCTATGGTCTGGGAGGTCCTCGACGAGCGCCAGGTGCGAGGCATGCATATATTGATCCCGCGAGCGTTGGTCGCCCGTGAAATACTGCCGGATCAATTGCGCGCGCGTGGCGCCACAGTGGACGTAGTGCCGGTCTACCGGACGATACGTCCCGCCGTTGCGACGGATCGCCTCATCGAACAGCTCCGTACACGCGCCATCGACATCATCTCCTTCACGAGCTCCTCTACTGTGCGGAACTTTGTGGAAGTGTTTTCGTCGCAAGAAGAAATGGTACGGTTGGCGGGAGACACCCTCATTGCCTGTATCGGCTCCATTACCGCAGCGACTGCTCGGGAGGTTGGTCTCAGGGTGCATGTGATGGCCGGGCAGAACACGATTCCCGCACTGGCCGAAGCCATTGTGGCGTATGTTACGAATGCGGCCAATGCTCGACCTGAGACGACGGTACGCCATTGAACACATGCCGATACGTAGAAAGATGTTCGTTACCTAGAAGGAGGGTATTGCATGGTTCCAGTCAAGTCATTCATGGTTCCGAAAGACAAGTTCATCACTGTTGAGCGGGATATCGATGTGCGCACGGCGGGACGACTCATGCGCGATCGCAATATCGGCAGCCTGTTCGTCACCAACGGCAAAGAGGTCATCGGCATTATCACCGACACCGACATGGTGCGGCGGGTCGTGGCCACCGGGGCTGACACCACCAAGACGACCGTGGAACAAATCATGTCCGCGCCGCTCGTCACGATTGAGGAACACAAGACGCTGCTGGACGCGAACGACCTCATGGCCCAAACACACCTGCGGCATCTCGGCGTGACGAGAGACGGACAGCTCGTCGGCATGATTTCGGTGCGCGACTTGGTCGTCTTTCTGACCAATTTGCCGAGGAAGTAAGCAGAGCATGGCCTTTCCGATTCAGCGCTTGCGTCGCTTGCGCGAGAAAGAACCGCTCCGGCGGATGGTACGTGAAACGGCGCTAACGCCGAATGATTTCATTTATCCGGCCTTCGTGACCGAAGGGCAGGGGCGCCGCGACTCGATCGCATCCATGCCGGGGCAGTCGCGCTTATCAATTGATCTTTTGGTGAAGGAAGCGCTTGAGGTGCGGGATCTGGGCATCCCGGCCTTGATTCTTTTTGGAATCCCTGAAAAGAAAGACGAGCGGGGCAGCTCCGGCTTCGATCCGGACGGCATCGTGCAACGCGCCCTCCGCACCCTCAAGAAAGAGGTGCCGGATTTGGCGTTGATCACCGATGTCTGCATCGATGAGTACACGAGTCATGGTCATTGCGGCATTGTGCGCGAGGGCAAGATCCTCAATGACGAGACGCTGGATTGTCTCAGAGCCATGGCGAAGACTCACGCGGAGGCGGGAGCCGACATGGTCGCACCGTCCGACATGATGGATGGACGGGTGGCCGCGATCCGCGATGAGCTGGACCGAGCCGGATTCATGGATATTCCCATCATGGCCTATGCGGCCAAATTCGCGTCCTGTTTCTACGCGCCATTCCGGGACGCAGCCAATTCCAGCCCGCAATTCGGAGATCGGCAGTCCTACCAGATGGATCCGGCCAACAAGCGTGAAGCCCTGCGAGAGATCGACCTGGACGTCGAAGAAGGGGCAGACATCATCATGGTGAAGCCTGCGATGCCATATCTGGATGTGATCAGCGCCGCGCGTGAACGGACCCTTTTGCCCCTTGCCGCCTATCAAGTGAGTGGCGAATACAGCATGATCAAAGCGGCGGCTCAGGCCGGATGGTTGGACGAGAACCGCGCCATGTTGGAATCACTCCTGTCGATCAAACGGGCGGGGGCCGAGATCATCCTGACATATTTCGCGAAAGAAGCGGCCAGGCTGCTGCAGTCACGACGGACATGAAAATTTCTCGCGGTCTCATCCCCTCGATACCAAGATCTTATGCCGTCGTCACGATCGGGAATTTCGATGGTCACCACCACGGCCACCGAGCCCTTTTGGGCCAAGTCGTGGAAACGGCCCGCCGGCATAAGGGCACGGCGCTGGTGTTGACCTTCGATCCGCACCCCGTCAAGATCCTGGCTCCCCAGGTCAATCTTCAGTTTCTGACCACGCCGGAAGAAAAGCTGGCCCACTTCGAGGCAGCCGGTATCGATGAAGTGGTCTTTCTTGAGTTTACCCCGGCCTTTGCCGGCTTGAGCCCGGTCCAGTTTGTGAAGCAAACGCTGAGTGAGGGCATCGGGACGCGAGAGTTGTTTGTCGGAGAACACTTTGCCTTTGGAAAGGGCCGGGCCGGGCGCATTGCAGACCTGTTAACATTCGGCGCGCAGTTCGGGTTTCGGGTCCATCCCATGGCTCCCGTTTCCATTGATGGCGAGGTGGTCAGTTCCACCCGCATCCGCCAGCTGATTCAGGCAGGCGACCTGCGAAAAGCCATCCGCTTTCTGGGACGGCCTTACGGCATTGAGGGGACGGTCATTCCAGGGGCTCATCGCGGGGCCGAGCTTGGTTGGCCGACCGCTAATCTGCGCCTTCCGACGAGCCGCGTGATCCCACCGGATGGCGTCTATGCCGCGCAGACCGTCTGGAACCATCGAGTCTTGAATTCCGTGGTTTATATCGGGACCAGGCCCACATTCGGCGTGGGTGAACGTTTGCTTGAAGTCTCGGTCCTGGACGAGCGACTGGATCTCTACGGGGAATCGATTCGAGTGCAGTTCATCAGTTTTATCAGAGAGGATAAGATCTTCGCCTCCGCGGACGACTTGACGCGTCAGATCGCGCTGGATGTGGAAGCGGCTCGGATCCAATTTTGCGAGGCAGTGACGCCGAGCCCTCTCACGACGACCGTGCCCCGGTCATGAGCCATGAAGCTCTCTTCGGCAGCCTTTCATCACCCGCTCCATAAGCAGGTCGCCCAAGCCATTCGTGCGCGAGGGTTGTTGCAACCGGGACAGAAGGTCTTGGTGGCCGTGTCCGGCGGCCCCGATTCCGTAGCATTGCTGTCTATCCTGCATGCTATTGCTCCGGTCTGGGATGTCGCCTTGACAGTGGCGCATTGTAACTACGGCCTGCGGGGCGCCGAGTCTGATGGGGACGCTCGATTTGTCAGAACCCTCTGCCGACGATTGGCAATTCCTTGTCTGATCACTCCTCTCAGCGTGGCTGGGCGCGAATCCGGATCCTCCAGCTCTCTCCAGGCTCGTGCTCGAGAAGCCCGCTATCGGTTGTTTCGGGAGCTGGCCGATGAACTCGGGGCAGAACGGGTGGCGCTGGGACATAACGCCGATGACCAGGCCGAAACCGTTTTGCTGCGAATGTTGCGCGGCGCCGGTCTGCGCGGGTTGGCCGGCATGCCTCACATCAGAGATCGTCTGTTCATTCGTCCCTTGCTGGGTGTTGAGCGCCAGAACATCCTGTCCTATCTCGAATCGACCGGCCTGACCTATCGCACCGACTCCAGCAATGCCAAATCCATCTACCTTCGCAATCGTATCCGGCATGAGTTGGTACCAGTCTTGCGATCGTTGGCTCCCGCTGCGATTCGAACCTTGGCGCGACAGGCCGACATCCTGCGCGATGATGATTGTGTCCTGGATGCTTTGGCCAGGCATCGGCTGAAACGAATCATTCGGTCTCGTGACTCCACGACCTTGGTGCTTGATCGGGCCGTTTTGCTTGAAGAATCGGCGGCGTTGCAACGCCGAATGCTGCGACTCGCCTTGCAGTCGCTGACGCCGGACGGAATTCCGCGGAGTGATCAGCTGCTATCGTTGGTAGCGTCCCTGTCGAGTTCGCGGTCGGGAGGCACCTGGAGTGTCGGGGTTGTGAGGATTGCTTGTGAACAACATCTGCTGCGGATGACGATTGCTGCACCGCTGGGCGGGGGGACACATGTAGTTATGGGAGTGAAAGGCAGACATCCGAGCCCGTTGCCCGAAGAGGTGACCATTTCCTCCTTGCCATGGACGGCCTCATGGCGCCTCACCGGAGACTCCATTCGACTCCGGACTGTGACCAGCGAGCGGGGACTTCTGCTCTTGAAAAAGCAATGTCCACTCGTCGCACTCTTCGATGCCGAACAACTGTCACTGCCTTTGAAGATTCGATCCTGGCGTCAGGGAGACTGGTTTTGTCCTTTTGGCATGAAGGGGCGACGAAAGAAATTGCAAGATTACTTCACAGATGCAAAACTGGGTCGGTCTATGCGAGAACGGGTGCCACTGCTGCTGTCGTCAGACGACATTGCTTGGATTGTGGGCCGGCGAGTCGACGCTCGATTCGCTGCCACTGCGTCGACGACCCGGTTTGTCGTAGGCCGTGTGAGGCAGCCGACTCCTCGGAAAGGAGCCTTCTAGGAATGGAACGCCTTTTTGGTCGTCCCATCGTGACGCAGGAACAGATGCGGACTCGAATCCGAGAACTGGGCAGGCAGATTGCGTCCGACTATGCTGCAAAAGATTTGGTGCTGGTTGGAGTTTTGAAGGGGGCCTATGCCTTTTACGCTGACCTGGCACGCGCCATTCGAATCCCGATGCGGGTGGAGTTTATCGTCGTGACGAGTTACGGCTCCGGCAAAAGAAGTTCCGGGAAGGTGAAGCTGGTGTCGGATTTGACGGAACCAATCGTCGGCAAAGACGTGTTGCTGGTGGAAGATATCGTGGACTCGGGTCTGACCATTCGACATCTCCTGAAGACATTGTCTCGCCGAAAGCCTCGATCACTGAAAGTGTGTACGCTCCTCAGTAAGCCGGAGCGCCGGACGGTTGAAGTAGATCTCGAATACGTGGGATTTAAGATCCCGAATAGATTCGTCGTCGGCTATGGGCTCGATTACCGACAGAAGTACCGCAATCTTCCTTACCTGGCCGCACTCGATCAGGGTGATGAAAGGGAGCAAGAGTCCGCATGAAAGGTTGTTACCCCTGCGGAACCTATGGTAACATTCTGCAGGCTTTTCATAATGTGCAGTCTGCCTAATTTCCCCAAAGGAGAGGTGGATGAATTCACGGGTAAAGAATCTGTTGTTCTGGGTCGTGGTCGGCCTGTTCATGATTTTGCTGTTCAATCTGTTTAGCGTGCCGACCCACGCGCCGGAAGATGAAGTCATATTCAGCGATTTCATGGCCAAACTCGATAAGGGCGAGGTCATGAAAGTGACGATCAAAGCCAATCACATCAGCGCGATCCTGAAAGATCAAAGTCGGATTCGGACCTATACGGCGGAGTATCCGGAGTTGGTCAAGCATCTCCGCGAGAAGGATGTGCAGATCGAAGCCAGACCTCCGGATGAAAGTCCCTGGTACATCACTTTCCTGGTGACATGGGGTCCGTTCATCCTCTTTCTTGGTCTGTGGTTTTTCCTCATGCGCCAGATGCAAATCGGTGGCAACAAGGCTCTATCGTTTGGGAAGAGCCGCGCCAGGATGCTGACCGAAGAGCGGAAGAAAGTCACCTTCTCCGATGTCGCAGGTATCGAAGAAGCGAAGGAAGAGGTTCTGGAAATCATCGAGTTTTTGAAGGATCCGAGGAAGTTTCAGAAACTAGGTGGGCGTATTCCAAAGGGAGTGCTTATCGTCGGTCCTCCGGGGACGGGCAAGACCTTGCTGGCCAAAGCCATTGCGGGTGAAGCGGGTGTTCCCTTCTTCAGCATCAGTGGTTCGGATTTCGTCGAAATGTTTGTCGGCGTGGGCGCGTCCAGAGTTCGAGACCTCTTCGAACAGGGGAAAAAACATGCCCCCTGTATCATCTTTATTGATGAGATCGATGCCGTTGGCCGGTTGCGCGGCGCGGGTCTTGGCGGAGGGCATGATGAGCGTGAGCAAACACTGAATCAATTGTTGGTTGAGATGGATGGGTTCGACACGACCGAAGGCGTGATCTTGATCGCGGCGACCAATCGTCCGGATGTGCTGGATCCCGCGTTATTGCGCCCGGGCCGATTCGATCGTCAGGTGGTGGTGAATCGACCGGACCTCCGTGGTCGATCAGAGATCCTGAAGGTCCATACCAAAAAGGTGCCACTGTCCTCAGACGTCGAATTGGAGAAGATTGCCCGTGGGACGCCGGGCTTCTCCGGCGCCGACCTCGAAAATCTGGTGAACGAAGCCGCATTGTGGGCCGCTCGCTGGAACAAGAAAGAGGTCGAGCTGATTGATTTTGAGATGGCGAAAGACAAAGTGTTGATGGGCGCCGAACGCAAGAGCATGGTGCTCAGCGACGAAGAAAAGCGCACCACGGCCTATCATGAGGCCGGCCACGCTCTCATGGCAAAACTGTTGCCGGGAACTGATCCTGTCCATAAGGTGACCATTATTCCCCGTGGCCGGGCGCTGGGCGTCACCATGCAGCTTCCGACGGACGATCGGCATAACTATTCCAAAGACTTTCTCTACAACAACCTCGCCATCCTCATGGGAGGGCGAGTGGCGGAAGAATTGGTGCTGCATGCGGTGACGACGGGAGCTGGGAACGACCTCGAACGGGCTACAGACCTTGCCCGGAAAATGGTCTGCGAGTGGGGCATGAGTGAAAAGCTGGGGCCCTTGACGTTCGGCCGAAAAGAAGAGGAAATTTTCCTGGGCCGGGAGATTGCGACGAAGCGCGACTTCAGTGAGCAGGTTGCGCTGGAAATCGATCACGAGGTTCGTCGGCTGGTCACGGAAAATTACGAGCGGGCCAAGCGTATTTTGACCGACAACATGACCAGTCTCAAAGCGCTGGCGGAAGCATTGTTGGAAAAGGAAGTGTTGGACGCACTGGAGATCGATCAGATCCTCATTCAAGGTTCTTCGTCCCAAACGGTTCCCGCCTAATTATGCACGTTTGTCTTCGCAGGGGCATGGAGTGATGTGCCTCTGCGAAGCAAGTATCTCCGATAAGTTTCATATTGGGGCTTGGATAGTCGCCACTTCCCATTCAAAGCCTCTCTATCGTTTCCCCACCTTCCCTACCGCATCAGACTTATTTCCTTTCAGCGCGTGCCGGTTTGGTCGTTGCCACTGAAGGATCTCTTGACCATGGGCACCGCGAGTTCGTCACGATCTTTCCTGGTAACGGCTCGATCGCAGATGCTCCGTTTGGAATCACGCCCACTCATCATGGGGATTCTGAACGTCACGCCCGATTCATTTTCAGATGGCGGCGCCTATCTTAGGGTTGAACAAGCACTGCGGCACGCGAAGCAAATGCACGAGGAAGGCGCCGATATCATAGACATCGGCGCTGAGTCTTCGAGACCGGGTTCCCACCCAATCGACCAAGCCGAAGAACTGCGACGTCTCCTTCCGGTGTTGGAGGCAGTTCATGAGGCAGTCCCCTTGCCCATTTCGGTTGACACCACGAAAGCGGCAGTTGCCCGCCAAGCCATCCAGGCGGGCGCCGTGATTGTCAACGACATCACCGCCTTGCGTGGCGATCCATTGATGACTGAGTTGGTGGCGGAAAGCGGGGCTGCAGTCGTGCTCATGCACATGCAGGGCACGCCGCAGACGATGCAGAAGGCGCCACGGTATCAGGACGTCACACAAGAAGTGACCGCGTTTCTTTCCGAACAGGCGCAAAAGGCGGTCGACCATGGCATTCAGCGAAGTCAGATCATCCTTGACCCAGGCTTTGGTTTTGGTAAGCTCCAAGTGCACAATCTTCAACTTCTTGCCGAGTTCACCATGCTGACGAAGCTTGGCTATCCCATGCTCGTGGGGCTGTCCCGCAAACAGTTTATCGGTCATCTGACACAACAGCCGATTCACGAACGGGGCTATGGCACGGCCGGTGCGGTGGCGGTCGCCGTCCTCAAGGGCGCCCATCTCATCCGTGTGCATGACGTCCGATCCATGCGGGACACGGTCTCGGTCGTGTCAGCCATTTGCCGCCACGCGCGTTCTGGTGGAGAGGTATCACATGCGTAAATTGTTCGGCACAGACGGTGTCCGCGGAGTCGCAAACCTGGAGCCCATGACCAGCGAAATCGCGATGCAGTTGGGGCGCGCCGCCGCCCACATTTTTATGCGGCGCTCCGGCCGGCACCAAGTGGTCATCGGAAAAGATACACGGTTATCGGGATACATGCTGGAATCGGCATTGACCTCGGGTATTTGTTCCATGGGAGTGGATGTCTTGCTCGTCGGTCCCATGCCCACTCCCGCGATCGCCTTCCTGACACGTAGTTTGCGCGCAGACGCCGGCGTCGTCATTTCAGCCTCGCATAATCCTTATCAGGACAACGGGATCAAATTCTTTTCGAATGAAGGCTTCAAACTGCCCGACGAGGTTGAGGGACGTATCGAACAATTGATCATTTCCGACGAGATCAAGCACCTTCGTCCTACCGCGGATGCCATCGGAAAAGCCTATCGGATCGGTGATGCCGAGGGACGGTACATCGAATTCGTCAAACGCTCGCTACCCAAGGATCTCGACCTGCAAGGAATCAAGTTAGTCGTGGACTGTGCCAATGGAGCGGCCTATAAGGTGGCTCCAGCCGTACTCCGTGAACTCGGCGCCGAAATCGAGGTGATCGCCAACACCCCGGACGGTATGAACATCAATGACAAATGCGGGGCTGTACATCCCGAGCGATTGCAAGAGGCCGTCCGCCGGCATAGAGCCCATATCGGTATCGCACTGGACGGGGATGCTGATCGAGCGATATTCGTCTGTGAGCAGGGTAAGATCATCGATGGCGACCATGTCATGGCAGCGTTGGGACTCGATCTGCATGCGCAAGGTCAGCTTGCCTGTCAGACGGTGGTAGGCACCGTCATGAGCAATTTCGGGTTGGAACTGGCCATGAAGAAGGCCGGGATTCAACTCATGCGGACACCGGTGGGCGACCGGTATTTGATGGAGCGGATGTTGGCCGACGGCTATAACTTCGGCGGTGAACAATCAGGCCACTTTATTTTTCTCGATCATAACACCACGGGGGACGGCTTGATTTCGGCGCTGCAAATCCTCTCGCTGATGAAGCGAACCGGTACCGCGCTGTCGGAACTTGCGAAGGCCATGACGGCCGTTCCTCAGATCCTTCTCAACGTGCGGGTAAAACATAAGCCGGACTTGAACCAGATTCCAGATATTCAGCAGGCCATCAAAACTGCGGAAGCGACTCTCAATGGAAGTGGGCGGGTGCTGGTGCGGTATTCCGGCACCGAGGCGCTGTTGCGAATCATGGTTGAAGGTGAACGCGATTCGACGATTCGGGAGGTCGCCGATCACCTGGCCGAAATCGTTCGCGCCCGCATCGGATAGCATCGAGCCTTTCATCGCAGGCGCCGGATGCTGCCAGTGTTCACGATCACCTTCGTTCTCGGGCTGGCCTTCGGTTCGTACCTACCGTATTTCCCCTTCAGCATCACGGCCTTATTGTTCGGTTCCGTGGGCCTTCTCACGTTTCTGGAATCCCGGCGCCTGCTGGCGCCCAAGCGGAGTCAGGTTGTGTTCGCCTGTTTAGCCGGCGGCTGCCTCTACTGGAATCTATTTGCGTGGTTCACCCCTCACATTCCCATACCAGACAGCGCCAGGGTGTTCCCCGTGCGGTTTGAGGGAACCATCATCGAGGCCGTGAGGCATTCGCCTGCGCGGTTGACCGCTCTGGTGAAAGTCGCGATCACTGATGATCCCGCATACGTTGTGCCATTTCACTTGCGCCTCACCTGGCGTGACCCAGACCGCGATCTCCATCCTGGATTGCGGATTCGCGCGCGCGGCCACCTGCATGGCCCGTCCGGGACCCTTAATCCAAGAGGGTTCGATTATACGGCCTACCTGGAAGCACAGGGTGTCGATGCTGTCGGATCGGTGTCCGGGGCTGGCGCAGTCGAGGTGCCGAATTCTCAGCCCGCGAGGACGGCTCAAGTTTTCTCGCCCTGGATCGAAGAATGGCGTAGCCGGATTCGGTCGTCCGCGGATGTGCTTCCTCAGCCTAGCCGCGGATTGTTTCTCAGCCTCACTATTGGAGAGCAGGGCTTCCTCGCACCAGAAGTCCGCGATTGGTTCATGACAACAGGCACGGTGCACATCCTGTCCATTTCCGGGTCGCACCTCGGGCTCATCGCGCTCCTGTCATTCCTTCTGATCAGGAGAGGGTGCCTCCTGCTGCCTCCGATGTGGCTGTTGTGCCTCTCGCGATGGCTGACCGCCACTCGACTGGCGGCGTTCCTGACCTTGTTTCCGGTGTTGTTCTATACCATGCTGGCGGGGGCGGAAACGGCTACGCTCCGTTCGGCAATCATGATCACCGTCGGCCTCTGGACGGTGTGGCTCGGCGCCCCACGCTATCTACTGCACGCCCTTGCGGCGGCCGCCGGCCTGACGCTCTTGGTGCACCCCGCTGCATTGTACGACATCTCATTTCAACTCTCGTATGTGTCGGTCTGGGTCCTTGCTTTGGCGGTTGAACGAAAAGGACGCGACGAGGAGCTGCCGGAACTCGTCCCACCGGCCACCGGCCGAATGCGCTTCTGGTTGTGGGAGTCCGTTCGCCTCACAGCCTTGGTGTCATTGGCGACGATGCCCTTGGTGGCCTGTTATTTCAACCAAGTCTCGTGGATGGGACTGTTTGCCAACTTACTCGTGGTGCCCTTCGTCGGGTTCGTGCTGTTGCCCGTCAGCCTGGTATCTGCCGTCTGGGTCATCGTGGCGCACAGCAATACACTGCCTGCTGGGGGTGTGATTGACGCTCTTGGCCAAGGCTTGATCGCTGCAACCCATGCGTTGGCCGGTCTCCCGGGGGCGGAATGGTTTGTAGCCGCTCCGACCCTTCCCATGATGCTGCTCTTCTATCTTCTCGGCTGGGCATTGCTGACCGGCAGGCCTGCTGATTCCGCTCCGCTGTTGAGGGGCGCCATGGTGATGGGATTGTTTTGCATCGTGGCCTGGTGGTTGTGGTCTCCCCGGCCATTCAACAGGGACGGGCAGGTGCGCGTGACCTTCCTCGACGTAGGACAGGGGGATAGCGCCGTGATCGAATTGCCCGCGGGGGAGGTGATACTCATCGATGGAGGGGCGACCTATGAGCGATTCGATATGGGCCGCAGTGTGGTCGCTCCCTTTTTCTGGAATCGCGGGATACGAAAAATCGACCACGTCATCGGCACCCATCCGCAACTCGACCATGTGGGAGGGTTGGCGTGGATCCTCGCGCATATGCGAGTCGGTCAGTTCTGGACCAACGGCGTAAGACGGGACGAAGAGTTCTGGCGTAAGATTGAAGGGGCCCTGGCCCAACACCGTATCCCGGTGAAGGTTGCGTCCGAAGGTGAAGTGATTGTGGCAGGAGCCGACTGCCGCATAACGGTGCTGAGCCCGCGCGCGAACCGAGGCTCTTCGCCCGCCCCCAAAAGCGATTCACTCAACAATTTGTCGGTCGTCACCGAGCTGACGTGCGGGGACCGGCGCATGTTATTCACCGGCGACATCGAACGCGAGGCTTTGGCCCGCCTGACACAGTCAGGAATGCTCGGGCAGGTAGCGCTGCTGAAGGTGCCGCATCATGGGGCACAGAGCTCTATGGAGCGTGATTGGCTTAACGTGACGAAGCCGGAGATCGCGGTGGTATCAGCTGGTCGTCGCAATCCGTACGGTCATCCGGTGAGAGAGGTGTTGGACGCCTACCGGGCTGTAGGAACGCAGGTCTGGAGAACCGATCTGGATGGAGCGATCTGGGCTGATCTTGATCTACAGCAGTCCCGTCTCACGGTCCATAGAACCGGGGACTGGGCCCTTCAATCGGCAAGCTGGTCCCCGGCTCCGTGGACGACCGAATGGCATAATATTCGTCGATTGTGGCATCGCTGGAACTGGACTTAAGCCCGCCTATTGCGCATGAACCGTCTGCTCTGCCGCTCCTTCTGCTCTACGCTTCCATGCTGAATCGTCGTAACCGTCGAGGTGCCCATGGATTGAGAGGCTGTCAATTCTCCCATCAATGCTTTTCTCCCGCATTTCAGAGGCCGTCTCTTACGTGCCACATTAGCCAGTTGTATTGCGCAGCCGTTGCCACGTAGAATTTTAATCCAATGCCCGGCTCTCCCTTCTCATGACTCATTCCACTGAAATCTCTCATCCTGATGAGTGACCCGTGATGCCATGACCATGATCCCGCATTCCAAGCCCGCTATCGGACCAGACGACATCCGTGTCATGACGGAGGTCCTTCGTTCGGGCCAGGTCGCCCAAGGCCCAGCCGTGGCGCAGTTTGAGCGAGGCATGGCAGCATACCTCGGCCTCCAAGGGGGAGTGGCCGTGAATTCCGGAACAGTTGCCATCGAGTTGGCCTTACGTGCGCTCGGCGTCGGAGCAGGTGACAACATTATTTTGCCCAGCTACGTGTGCTCCGCGCCTTGGCTCGCGGTACAGCGGGTCGGCGCTCAAGCGCGCATTGTGGACATCGATCCGGAAACCTACAACCTCGACCCGCAGAGGGTTCGTAAGGCCAGGACTTCGCGCACGCGCGCGGTGATCGTCCCCCACATGTTCGGGTTGCCGGCGGACCTGACGGGATTGCAATCCCTGGGCATCCCCCTGATCGAGGATTGCGCTCAGACATTGGGTGCAACGGAACAGGGGCGTTCCGTCGGCACTGTCGGCATTCTGACCGTCTGTTCGTTTTATGCCACCAAACTCCTTTGCACGGGGGAAGGGGGGATGGTGTTGTCGAATGATGCGGATTTGCTCGAACGTGTGCGCGCCTTGCGCGAATATGACAAAGCTCCTTCGCTCGATGGGGCGGCATTCAATTGCAAAATGACCGACCTGCAAGGCGCGATGGGAATCGCGCAACTCAATCGGCTGGGGCTATTTCTTGATCAGCGGGCGGCGTTGGCCGCGCTCTACCGCGAGAGCTTGCCCGCGGAACTTTTTACGCTGCCGGCCGTTCCCTCAGGTCGGACTCACAGTTATTACCGGTTTGTGGTGCGTCTGCCGAAAGGGCTGCAGTCGGCCGATGAATTCACGGCTTACCTCTCACGGGTGTCGCATCGCGGTGTGCAGTGCCGCAAACCGGTGTTTCGCCCCCTCCATCGCTATCTTGAGTTGTGTGATTTTCCCGCCAGCGATGAGGCCGATACATCCGCCGTCTCGCTGCCGATTTATCCATCGTTGACGGAAGTGGAGATCAAGCAGGCCGCGCAGGTCCTCCGGGAAGAACTTCCCTGATGCCGGCACTCGCTCGTGTGCCGATAAAAACATTGTGATTGTCCTCAACGATTTCCTGGGTTCGGGAGAGCGGCGCACATGACATGCTCTTGCCCGATGGTCATCGGGAGCGGGCTGTCAGAGTCGTCCACAGGAGCGCTGGCGTCTCTCTCACTCTCAAAGAGGAGCATGTGCTGATGGTGCCCACCGTCGAGTGGAAAGATGGAGCGGTTCGTCTGCTGGATCAAAGCCGGCTCCCGACCTCTGTTGAGTTCATAGACTGCCGCGACTATCAGGCGGTGGCGCAGGCCATCAGGGAATTGAAGGTCCGTGGTGCTCCGGCCATCGGGGTCACGGCTGCCATGGGCGTGGCGCTTGGCGCCCAGGCGATTCAGACCACCGACTATGACGAATTCGTGAATGGGGTAGCGGCAATCTGCGAGCACCTCGCAGCCTCACGACCCACCGCGGTCAATTTATTCTGGGCCATCGTCAGAATGAAGCAGAAAGTAATGGCCCTCCATGGACAATCTGTGCAATCGATCAAAGACGAACTCGTCAAAGAGTCACAAGCGATTCTGGAAGAGGACATCGCGCTGTGTAAGGCGATGGGACAACAGGGCGCGGCATTGATTCAAAACGGCCAAACGATTCTCACCCACTGTAATGCGGGGGCGCTCGCGACCGCCGGCTATGGGACGGCGTTGGGGGTCATTCGGGCGGCTTGGGAGCAGGGGAAACAAATTCGTGTCATCGCCGACGAAACCAGACCGGTTTTGCAGGGCGCGCGGCTTACCGCCTGGGAGCTGATGCAGGACCACATTCCCGTCACCCTCATTACGGACAATATGGCCGGCGCCCTCATGCGGCAGGGAAAAATTCAGCTCTGCGTCGTCGGGGCGGACCGCATTGCCGCCAACGGGGACGTCGCGAATAAAATCGGCACCTATTCGGTCGCCGTTCTCGCTCGGGCGCACGCTATTCCCTTCTACGTGGCCGCGCCCTATTCCACCATCGATCTCGCGACCGCTTCAGGCGATGACATCCCGATCGAACAACGAGGTTCGCGAGAAGTCACCGCCATCCATGGCAGCCATTCCGTCGCCCCCGAAGGCGTCGAGGTCTTCAACCCCGCATTCGATATCACACCGGCGCATCTCATCACGGGGATCATCACGGAGCGCGGTGTGTTCAAGCCGGGTGACATTGCCGCTCACTTTACGTCCTGACGGGATATCGGTTTGTGTTTCAAGGAGGACAGGCCCGGAGACGAGCATCCTACCGGTTCGATTTCCTGTGCCGCCGGAAATTTTCCTTCTCACTGTGAGAGGACCGGAGACAGGAATGCGCGCGCTGATCATGCCGCGAGGCCATGGAAGAATGCCGACGGTTCCTGCTCCCAAGCGAGGTCCTTTGCCTTGCCAGCTCTTCAACCGCTTCTTTATAATGCGCGGAGTTTTATTAAGTTCCGAGTCATGACATTTTCTAGCTGAAGGAGCCCGACGACCCATGAGTGAACGTACCCTCGCGATCATCAAGCCGGACGCTGTGAAGAAGAACGCCATCGGCGACATTATTAACCGATACGAGAAGGCTGGCTTGAAACCGGTTGCCATCCGCTTGATGCAACTGTCGAAGTCGACGGCGCAAGGGTTCTATGCTGTCCATAAGGCCCGCCCCTTCTTCGACAGCCTCTGCACCTTCATGTCATCGGGACCCTGTGTCGTCCTGGTGTTGCAGGGCGATAACGCGATCAAGGTCAACCGTGAGATCATGGGGGCGACCGATCCGGCCAAGGCGGAGAACGGCACCATCCGCGCGGCCCATGGCGCAAACATCGAGTTCAACGCGGTGCACGGGTCCGATGCGCAGGACACGGCCAAGTTCGAAATCGGCTATTTTTTTCCGGAAATGGAGCTGGTCGGGTAGGCGCGCCTTGAGCGCAGACTCTTCTCACCCCACCGGTCTTCGGCGGTCCCAGAGAGGCCGCCGAGCCGGTCCGTCTCCATGGACGTTGGCGTTGGGCACTGTGCTCCTCGCGGCCTGCACGGTCGCGCCTTCCGCTCCTGTGGCAGAGACGATCAGCGATCCAGCCCTCGAAGCCGAGACCAGCCTCTGGTACCAAGCCTCCACTGCTTTCTCAGACGGACGATACTCCGCCGCGATGCTGCTCTATGAACGCTACCTGGCCACCTACCCAAAATCCCGCCGTGCGATGGAAGCCCATTGGGATCTAGGGCAGGCCTATGAACAGATGGGGGAGGTGACGGCGGCCGTCAAAGAATACCGTACATTGGCCGGCCCTGAGGGGGCACCCGCCGCTACTCTGAGTTCCTACGGCGATCGGGCCTTGCAGCGCATCGAGGCGTTGCGTCATCAACCGATCTCGCCGGGCGGTGCTCGGTCCGGACACACGGCGCTCTATGTCTCCTTCAACCATTTGCCGCGCCAATCGCAAGTCGAAACGTGGGCGAAGCAACTGAGCGCGCAAGGGATCAGCGCCATCCTGTTGGATGCCAGCGCAGAATCATCCTTCATCAGGCCGGCCATTCAGCTCGGTGCCGCCTCGGGCCACTCGTCGGAAGTGCCGACGGGCGCCTTGTTCGCCACCTCGCGAGGGCCGGTGCTCGGTGATTGGTACAGTGTGATCGTGCCGCAAGCCCATGAACTGGGCATCTCGGTCTATGCCGTCATCGATCTCTTTCGCGCGCCCCTGTCCGATGTCCGCCCCAACACTCGAATGCTCCTGTACGATCCGACTAGGCGCAGGGTGCATCCCTGGACACAATTCGATTTGCTGTCTCCGGCCGTTCAAGCGGCAATGGGTCAGTTGTTGACCGACCTGATTAGGACCGGGGTCGATGGCGTGGTGTTCCGCGCCAGGGCCGAGAACAGCTTCGCCTATGAGGTCAGTGATGGGGTGCTGCGCCAATTCGAAACGCAGTTTCATCAGCCGTCGTCCGAGGTGGCACAGGCCCTGCGCGACCGAATGGTCCCCGGCAAGGAAGCGGTTGTGCCGATTTCCGATAAGACGCTCTGGCGATGGGTGGGCTGGAAGGCGCGCCAGGAACTGGAGGTGATGGGCCTCCTGAGGAAACACTTACAGAAGATGGTTCCGCGTCTGCGTCTCGTGCTCGAGGTTCATCTTGAGGCCTTGTCGAATCCGACGTCCGCGCTAGTCAACTATGGGGAAGACGCTGCCGAGGCGCGTCGCCGGGGTTTTGATCTTCTCTTGGGCGGACCTACTCGCGAGGCGTCGGATGTGCGAGCCTTCGCAGGCTCGTTCAAGGGGTGGAACCGCGATGTCATCCAACCGGCCAAGGGAGAACCTCTGACGCTGCCGCAAGGGTGGGTGTTGCTCCACACGCCGGCTGAGCATGGAGCCGGGATGTTCACCGGGCTCGCCCAACAGGCAGATGAACTACGGACGCCGGACATTCGGCACCTCGTCTTCGTGCCCGATGCGCAAGAGGCGATTCCTTGACAAAGCCGCCGCCACCTTTTACGATCGCCCGACCCCTGTCCTGAAATTTACTGATCATCTCGGTCGCTGGTAGGCGGCCGTCAAGAGGAGTGTCATGATACCGTCCAATCTCCGTTACCACAAAGAGCACGAATGGGTCCGCGTCGAAGGCGCGCAGGCGACGATCGGCATCAGTCATTTCGCCCAGGATGCATTGGGCGACATCGTGTTCATCGACCTCCCGAAGGTGGGCGCCAACATCACAGCCGGTCAGCAAATCGGCGAAGTGGAATCGACCAAAACTACGTCCACCATTTATACGCCGGTCAGCGGCGCCATCACGAAGATCAATGCCGACCTCAAGGATCATCCCGAGGCCGTCAATTCCGATCCCTACGGCAAGGGCTGGATGGTTGTGGTCGACCTCTCCACTCCCGCTGAAGTGGACCAGCTCATGACGGCCGCCCAGTACCAGGATTTTTTGAGTCAACAGAAACATTAGCGTCGATCACCATGGTGTCGGTGAATCATCTGAGCTGGGCTTCCTCATACTCGATGAGTCCATCGGCCATGCTTCATTGAATTGAGTCTCATGTCCAAACACATCGCAATTCTTGGCGCCGGTCCGGGCGGGTATGTGGCGGCCATTCGAGCCGCCCAGCTGGGAGCGCGAGTCACGGTGGTTGAAAACCAGGCGCTCGGCGGCGTCTGCCTGAATTGCGGCTGCATCCCGAGCAAGGCGCTGCTGTCGGTGGTGGAACTCGGCGACAAGGCCAAGAAGGCGAAGGACCTTGGTCTCCAGCTCGGCGGCCCGATCACCTATGATGCGGCGGTGATGGTCGCCAGAAAAAACAAAGTGGTGTCTAATTTGGTGAAGGGCATCGCCACCCTCTTCAAAACCTGGAACATCGAACATATGGAGGGGACGGGTGAGTTATTGGATGCCCGAACCGTCCGCATCACTAGGAAGGACGGCACCGACAGCCAGATTGCGGCCGATGGCCTGATCATCGCCACCGGATCTTCCTGGCCGAATCTGCCGCTTTTTCCCATCGATGGAACTCAGATCATCACCAGTAAGCAGGCCCTGGACCTGGCCACGATTCCGGCGAGTCTCCTGATCGTCGGCGGCGGCGTAGAAGGT
>JAJONL010000123.1 GCA_021323395.1 Nitrospira sp. | reverse complement strand
GTCGGATTATAGCTTTGAATTCGTTCGCTTTTCTAGACGAAATCCGACTGTCCATCTGTTTCGAATTACGAAGGCTGTCAGTTCTGGCGCACCGCGCTCCTGCGATGCCTCTATTATGGGATCACGACGGTGAGACCTGCCGACTGATTCTCCTCTACGAGAAGCTTGGTCTAGTTGACCTGTCCAGATTCGAATCGCGGCGAAAATCGTTACTAGCACGATCAGGGTTGAGTCGACCTGTCCTGCCATGCATAATGCCCGACATGGACAGGGACGATCTGTTTTTTCTCTATCGCCAAATGTTGCTGATCCGCCGGTTCGAGGAAAAATCGGCGGAGATGTATGCCCTCGCCAAGATCGCCGGCTTTCTGCATCTCTATATCGGCGAAGAGGCCATTGCGGTCGGCGCCATTGCCGCGCTGCGGCCGGATGATTATGCCATCAGCGCCTATCGCGATCATGGCCATTGTCTGGCGAGGGGTTCCGATCCGGGGAAGGTAATGGCCGAACTGTTCGGCAAGGCCACCGGCCTCTGTGGGGGCAAGGGCGGCTCCATGCATCTGGTGGATCTGCCGCACCGCTTTATGGGTGGTTATGCGATTGTCGGTGGTCACATTCCGCTGGCCGCGGGGCTGGCCTTTGCGACGAAATATCAGAAGCTCGACCTGGTGACGGTATGTTTTTTCGGCGAAGGCGCCGTGCCCAGCGGCCAGGCGCATGAAGCATTCAATCTCGCGGCCCTGTGGAAACTACCCGTCATCTTTGTCTGCGAGAACAACCGCTACGGCATGGGTACGCCGGTGCAGCGAGCCGTCGCACTCTATGAAAATGTGGCAGAGGCGGCCCGCTCGTATGGGATCAAGGCGGAACGAGTGGATGGGATGGATGTGCTGGCCGTTCGGGGATTGATGCGCACCGTGGTGGATCACGTGCGCGCGGGCCAGGGGCCATTTTTTATTGAGGCGATGACGTACCGTTTTATGGGACATTCGATGGCCGATCCGTCACATGGGCATTACCGAACGAAAGACGAAGTGGAGGAGCATCGCAAGCGGGATCCGCTGCTGCTGTTGAAGGAGACGATGCTGACCAACAAGGTCTGCACCGAATCGGATTTCAAGCAGGTGGAGCAGGAGGTGAACGACGTGGTCGCGGCCGCGGTGAAATTTGCGGACGAGAGCCCCTTTCCCGATCCGGCGGCGCTGTATCACGATGTGATGGCGGAGGAGTAACCCACGATGGTTTTGTCCTACCGAGAGGCCCTCAACCAGGCGATGCGGGAAGAGATGCGCCGTGATGAGAAGGTATTCCTGATCGGTGAAGAAGTCGGGTATTACCAGGGCGCCTTCAAAGTCAGCAAGGGGTTCGTCGAGGAGTTTGGACCGCAGCGGGTGGTGGATACGCCGATTACCGAAGCCGGCTTCACCGGCCTGGCCATCGGCGCGGCCATGGCAGGGTTACAGCCGATCGTCGAACTGATGACGATGAACTTCGGCATCGTGGCGCTCGATCAGATCGTCAATAACGCGGCAAAAATTCGCTACATGTCAGGCGGGCAGCTTTCCGTCCCCATCGTCATTCGCGGTCCCGGCAGCGCGGCGCATCAACTGGGCGCGCAGCATTCGCAAAGTCTGGAAGCCTGGTTTTGCCATGTGCCTGGTTTGAAAGTGGTGGCGCCGGCCACCCCGCAGGATGCGAAGGGACTTCTCAAGAGCGCCATCCGCGATCACAACCCCGTCGTCTTCATCGAAGCGCAATTGCTGTATGGAACCAAAGGCGAGGTTCAAGACGGGGACTATACGATTCCGCTCGGCGTGGCCGAGGTGAAACGCGCAGGGCGTGATGTCACGATCGTCGCCTATTCGAAGATGTTACTCGTGGCGTTGGAGGCGGCCGAACAGCTCAGCCGCGAGGATATCGAGGCCGAGGTCGTCGATCCGCGCACGCTGAGGCCTTTGGACCTTGCGACGATCGTGGATTCAGTGAAGAAGACCGGACGTCTCGTCGTCGTCGAGGAAGGGTGGCGCTTTTGCGGACTGGGGGCGCAGATTGCCGAGAGTGTGTACACGGCCGCGTTCGATTATCTGGATGCGCCGATCGTCCGCGTCACCGGCGAAGATGTGCCGATGCCCTACAGCCGCCCGCTGGAAGATGCGGCGATTCCGGACGTGCCGCGCGTGGTCGCCGCCGTCAGAGCGATCTGCGGAGCAGAGTGATCGAATGAGCAGAATGGTCGGCAGGGACAGCTGGTTGTCGGAATCGGTGAGGAGGATCCATGGCTAGTCGCGTCGTCATGCCCAAATTGACCGATACAATGGAGGAGGGCGTTCTCCTGGCCTGGAAAAAACATGAAGGTGATCCGGTGCATGCCGGCGAAGTCATCGCGGAGATTGAAACCGATAAAGCCGTCATGGATCTCGAAGCCTTCGCTCCAGGAGTCCTGCGAAAAATTCTGGTGCATGACGGAGAAACCGTGCAGTCGGGCACGTTGATCGCGGTGATCGCCGAAGCTGATGAGGATATCGCAGGGGCGCTCGCTGATGGCGTCACGGCTGCTCCGTCTGTGGGCGCGGCATCCAAGCCGGCGGCTGCATCGAAAGCGAAGACTCCCTCTCCTGCTCCTGCTCCTGCGGCAGGAATGCGTCCTATCGCGTCTCCGAGAGCGAAGATTTTAGCGGCTGAACGGGGGATCGACCTCTCGACCGTCAGCGGCAGCGGTCCAGGCGGGCGGATCATCGAAGACGATGTGGTCAAAGTGGCAGCTCCCGCCACGCAGACTTTACCTGCCGGCACGGATCAACCGTTAAGTCAGATGCGAAAAGCCATTGCCCGTTCCACAGTGCAGAGCAAAGCCCCGGTCCCGCATTTCTATCTGACGGTGGAAATCGATATGGAGCAGGCCGAGCAGGTGCGCGATGAGTTTAAGCAGAGCCGCCAGACCCATCCTTCCATCACCGACCTCCTCATCAAGGCCTCGGCGCTGGCCCTGGCGCGGCATCCGGAGATCAATGTGTCCTTTATAGGAGAGGCCATCAGGCGGTATGCGCAGATCGATATCGGCGTGGCCGTGGGGATGGAAGATGGTTTGATTACTCCCGTGGTGCGTGACTGCGGCGCCAAGACCTTGGCTGACATCTCAACGGAAACCAAGTCTCTCATTGAACGCGCCCGACAGAAGCGGTTGCGGCCGGAGGAATATACGGGGGCCACGTTTTCAATTTCCAACCTGGGGATGTTCGAGGTGGACAACTTCATTGCGGTGCTGATGCCCCCGCAGGCCGCGTCGATCGCCGTCGGCGACATTCGCGATGTGGCGGTCGTGACGAAGGGAACGGTCACGGTGGGACGGCGCATGAATGTGACCCTGTCGTGCGATCATCGAGCGCTTGATGGGCTGATGGGGGCGCAGTTTCTGAAGGAGTTCAAGCGCGTGCTCGAACATCCGCAGGAACTTGTCGCGCCGGTGGTGGCCAGATGAGCTTCATTCAAATCGATCCACGGCGATCTTCGGGAGAGGACTCGCCATCGGCAGCCAGTCATCAGCCGTCGGCTTCCCAATCCCGACGCCTGCCTCCCTGGTTCAAGGTGAAGCTTCAAACCGGTCCTGATTATCAGGACATTCGCAGGACCATGGATCGACTCAAGCTCCACACGATCTGCGAAGAGGCCCGCTGTCCGAACGTCTGGGAATGTTGGAATGCGCGCACGGCCACCTTTCTGATTCTCGGCGACATCTGCACCAGGCGCTGTCACTACTGCTCGGTCGCCACCGGCAGGCCACATGCAGTGGATCGCGAGGAACCATTACGTGTGGCGGAAGCGATTCAAGCGCTCAGTCTGAGACATGCCGTCATCACCTCGGTCAATCGCGATGAACTCGATGATGGTGGCGCCTCGATCTTCGCCGAGACGATCCGTCATATCCGGCGACTGATTCCCAGCTGCACGATCGAGGTGCTCATTCCGGATTTTGAAGGCAATGAGGCGGCCCTTGCCGAGGTTGCGGCGGAGAGGCCGGATATTCTCAATCACAACATCGAAACGGTGAGGCGTCTGTTCCCCTCAATCCGCCCGCAGGGGAAATATCAGCGGTCCATTGAGTTGCTGGGAAGGGCGAAGAGGATGGGGCTGACAACCAAGTCGGGATTGATCGTCGGCATGGGCGAATCGACGGACGAAGCCCGTGAGGTCATGCGTGATCTCCGGTCGGTCGATTGCGACATCATGACCATCGGCCAATATTTGCAACCGACCAAAGAGCATCTTTCCGTGGCGCGGTTCTATCATCCAGACGAATTCGCGACGCTGAAAGAGGAAGGCCTCGCCCTTGGGTTCCGACACGTCGAATCGGGTCCGCTCGTGCGCAGTTCCTACCATGCGGAACAGCAGGTGATAGGACGTTGACGGGGGAACTCCTCGTATCTGTCCACGCCGATTGCGCGCCATCAGCTCATGCGATGTCTCAACATCGTTTGCACACCTCCGCGGTCAGAGCCGGTCACCTTCTATCCCTCGCTCTCTGCTGTCTCAAAATGCTTCTTCAAGGACCATCATGCGCTGCTTCCGTCTTTTCCTTGTGGGAGATGCGAGAAAAGGTTTCGTCGTCAAGATGCCAAAGAGGTATGTCTGGTGTGTGCAGCCGACTGCCTCTCCCGATCAAGCGTGACAGGGGCGCGGTCCCAGGAGAGAGGCAACGCACGGTGCCCTGTCGGGTCGATGTTGCGATCGTTCGTGGGCGACGGCAGGTAGCGGGATTCAGCTCAAGGTTGCGGGGCAATCTATCTCAGCGGCTCGCTGGAAGTGTTCCTGCGAGCGTAGACCGGGTGCGCCTCCGAAGGAGAGCTGGATGACCTGGCGTGAAGGATTTGGACCCTGGGCGATTTTCTTGCTAAGTGCGGTGGTCATCGTCTACGCCGGCACGAAACTGTCCCGCTATGGCGATCAGATTGCGGAGCTCACCGGGCTGGGTGGCCTCTGGATCGGCGTGGTGTTAATGGCGGCAGCCACATCCTTGCCCGAAGTATTCACGACCGCCAGCGCAGCTGTGATAGAGGCGCCTGATCTGGCCGCAGGTAATCTGTTCGGCGCCGGCATGACTAATATGTTCACGCTGGGGCTCATTGACCTGCTCCATCGACAAAAGCGAGTCTGGCAGAAGGCGGCATTCGAGCATGCCTTGAGTGCCGGCTTGGCCATGTTTCTGACAGGACTCGCAGCGTTTTTTATTCTTCTTGATGTGGATGTCACACATGGTGGGGTTGGGCTGGGGAGCATGTTTCTGCTCCTCTTTTACATCTTCGGCATGCGGCTGGTGTTTAGACAAGAGCGCAGCAAGTGGCGGAAGCGAGAACAGGAGAAAGTCGCAGAAATCGAGAACACTACCCCTTCCGGCAAGCACAAAGGCCTTTGGCGAGCGGGTATCGGGTTTGGCTTGGCTGCGGCGGGCCTTTTGGCCGCTGCGCCGTTTCTGGCCAGCTCGGCCAACGAGATTGCCAATAAGACAGGGATCAGCGCCACATTCATCGGCACGTCGCTTGTGGCAATCACGACGTCTCTTCCGGAACTTGTGACCGCGATCGCGGCTGTGCGGCTTGGCGCGTTCGATCTTGCCGTAGGAAATCTTTTTGGAAGCAACGCCTTCAATATGGCAGCCTTCTTTTTTGTGGACGTCGCCTATCGCGGCGGTTCCCTGTTCAGCGTCGTCTCCGATGCTCATGCCTTGACGGCTCTCTGGAGCATGCTCTTGATGAGCATCGGGTTGATGGGAATCATCTATCGCGTGGAGGAGCGCTATCTCTTGATTGAACCCGATAGCTTCCTGATCATCCTCGGTTACTGTCTCGGACTCTGGTTGCTCTTTCCCTGATGCCTGCCCGGTCCCCGATCGATATCCATGACGGGCAAGGGGCGATTTGGATTGCATCCCAATCTAAATGAGTGCTGCCTCGTGGCGCTGGATCGCGGATTGGCTCGCTCTCAATGGGATCCGATGACCTTTCCGAACGGTGCTCATTCTGCGGCAGCTATTCGTAATGGAGCGCCTCAATCGGATTCATCCGCGAGGCCTTGTTCGCCGGGTAGAGGCCGAAGAAGATTCCTACGACCAGAGAGAAGAGAAAAGCGACGGCGACGGCTTGAGACGAGATAATTGTGGGCCAGCCGATAAGGTAAGTCAGGAGGCGTCCGCCTGCGATGCCGAACAGGACGCCGACCACACCGCCGATCGTGGTTAAGATGATCGCCTCCACTAAAAAGTGAAGCAGGATGTGGGCGCGTTTTGCACCGACGGCCATCCGAATTCCGATTTCCCTGGTACGTTCCGTCACCGAAACCAGGAGAATATTCATAATTCCGATGCCGCCCACCACGAGGGAAATGGACGCGATGCTCAGCAGCATCACCATCATGGTGCGGCTGGCTCCCGCGACGGTTCTCGCCACATCTTCCATGGTGCGGATCGTAAAGTCATCCTCCTCAGCGGGGTGAAGCCGGTGTCGCGTGCGCAGGAGCCCTTTAATGTCTTCGACGGCG
>JAJONL010000024.1 GCA_021323395.1 Nitrospira sp. | reverse complement strand
CGACCCACCCAACGTGAAGGGATGGCCAGGGGGCAGATGGATTACCACCTCCGCGCTCCTGGACCGTACCCAGATGCTGCATCGCGCGATTCGCGGGCATGAAACGGGCCATCCGGCGGCTCAGCCACCTGACGACATGATCCATGCGTGGGGCGCGAGTTGGCTGGCAACTGAATCGATCGACCTCGTGCAGGCGACGCTCCTGCCTCACACCTGTGCAGCTTCTCCATTCAGGCGAGGACCGGATTCAGACTGTGCACCAATTGGTGCTTGATCCGGTCTATCAACTCAAATGAGGTACTCATGATGCTGACCGGAATGCAGCGACGGGAGTTATTACAAGCCGCCGCGGCGCTGCCGCTGATTCTGTTGCATCCCTTTTGGCTGGAACGGCTGTGGGCATCACACATGCCAGCGCCAGTGGGGGGCGGACCTGAACGGGAACGGATACTCCTGCTCGTGGAATTGCATGGCGGCAATGATGGCTTGAACACCGTCGTGCCGTATGAAGAGAGCGGATATTACCGAGCCCGTCCACAGCTGGCGATTCCACGGCATCAGGTCCGTCAACTCACTCCGAAGTTTGGGTTGCATCCAGCCTTGACGCCTTTGATGCCATTGTGGGATAGCCAGGAGCTGGCGTTGGTATTGGGGGTGGGATATGCCCTCCCGAATCGTTCTCATTTCAGGTCCATCGAAATCTGGGAAACCGCCTCGGACAGCGACGAGGTTGTGGATCAAGGATGGTTGTCGAAGGTCTTCGCATAATTCCCTTTGCCTGCCGCATCCACCGCGGAGGGCATAGTCCTCGGGAAAGGTGAGGCTGGCCGCTGAGCGGCAGTAAGACCAGGACGATCTCGTTGCACGATTCCGAGCAGTTTCTCTTGCAGGCTGGGTCGAGGAAACCGGTCTCTTTTCAGACCGCGAATCGCGCGCTGGCTCATATCTTGACCGTCCAGCGTGAACTCTCCCTCGCTGCGGTAGACCTGGAAGGCCGCATCGAGTGAATGGCGCAGATGGGGGTCGACTTTCCGATGAGTAAGATCGGCAAACAGCTTGGTGGCCGCCAAGCTGATCGCCGCGCGGATTCCAGTCGCGGTCACCAAGGTGACGCAGAGAAGCTTCGATACCCATGCCGGCCAATTACCGACACATCATCGGCTGCTCGACGAACTCGCCCAGGCCTTGATGGCCTTTCGCATGGCCCTTCAGAAACAGGGCGCCTGGAATGAGGTGTTGGTCATGACCTACTCCGAGTTCGGGCGCCGGGTGGAAGAGAATGCCAGTCAGGGAACCGATCACGGGACTGCGGCGCCGCATCTTCTCATGGGTGGCGAGACGAGAGGCGGGTTGTATGGCACGCCTCCCTCGCTGACCGATCTGCAGAACGGCGATCTGAAATACACCACCGATTATCGCAGCCTTTACGGAACGGTAATTGAGCAGTGGTGGAGATTACCGCCGGTGGCATTCGGCAAGAGATCACATCCGGCGATTCACTGTCTTCGTTAGACGGTCAGACTGGTAGAAGGCGGCGAAAGAAAGATGCGGCGCAAGCCGGCGGGGTTGATTTAGAGAACCATTCTTCCTATTCTACAGCCCGCGCGAAAGGAAGGTGATGTCATGGTGATGGATCCATTACGACGGAGAGTTGGGCGCATGGCCGCCCTCCTGCTGATACTCATGCTGGCTGGTGTTAGCGCCTCGGTACTGGCGGAAGAAATCAGCTCGGATGGGTCTTCGCTCCGCGTGGGGACGACGGCGAACCATCAAGCTGGCTTGCAGCAGACCAAGGCTCCTGTCATGCCTTCATTGCCGCTGCTGTTGGCTGAAGGCTCCAATTCCTGTGAGATCGTCTCCTGTGGAATGGGAATCAAGCAGACCTGCCAGATCACCTGCCCTGCGGAGAAGACGCCGAAGTGTAGTTGTGATTGCGAGAGAAGTTTCGGCCCGATGTGTATGGATTACAAGGCCAACTGCCGCTGCGAGTAAGAGAGCGATGAATTCCTACTCGTTCTCCGAAGAGGACGATTCCGATCCTCCCACCGTCAGGCTCGGCCCCGCCACGCGGTATTGCTCTCCCGCCCAGGCTCCCAGGTCGAGGATCTGGCAGCGCTCAGAACAAAAGGGACGCCAGGGATTGTCCTGCCACATCGTAGGCCGTCGGCATTGAGGACAACGAGTTGATGTGATTTTCGAAGAGGACAAGGTCTGTACCTGTTGCCTGATATTGTCACCCTACCACTCTCGTGCCGAACGCCGCAAATAACTCTCCCGTGAGATAGAGCGTCTGTTCTCCGTCTGTCCAGTGTTTCCGACGCATGTAATCATTCAGCACGCGCCCGCCTGCCGTCCGATGCACATGGGGCTGCGCCAGGTTCATTCGATACCGCTCAATCGCGCCGGCCACGCGGCTGATGAAGACAAGGGTGCCGTCTGTCTCCACCGTTTCGACGATGCCCACGTGGGTGAGGGGATCATTGAAGCGGCCGTCGCCGTTGTAGTCCCATGTATTGTCGAAGAACACGAGATCGCCGGCCTGCACGACAGGACCCCTGTGAAGCCGGCCATGCGCGCGCACATGGTTGTAGATCAGGCGTACGCCATTGGCAGGGCCGGTCCCTGCGGCCCCTTCGTAGAGATCGATCCCATGGGCGAGATAAATGGCTCGAGTGACGCCGGCGCAATCGTACGCGATACGGCGGCCGTTGCTTTCGATCGTTTTTGCGCCGACCAGGTTGACCGCCGTGCGAACGATCGCCTGCTGACGACTGTCGGTCTGCGCGAAGCGGCAGCACCCGGGAATGGGAGCACTGATGTCACGTACCCCTTGCGATGAGGGCGCGGCGCAGGCGGTGAGCGTTGCGATAAGGAGGAGGGGACTGAGCGTGCGGGCCAAGATCGGCATACTCCTGTAAGTATACCTGGTCCTAGGCCCCGACGCTGGAAAACACTTGCTGGATCAAGGCCTGGGCGTCTTCCTGAATGCGTCGAAGATGAGCCGGGCCATTGAAGCTTTCTGCATAGAGTTTGTAGACATCTTCGGTTCCACTCGGGCGGGCCGCAAACCAGCCGTTCGCGGTGGTGACCTTGAGGCCGCCGATGGAGGCCTTGTTCCCGGGCGCTTCGGTCACCATCGCCGTGATCGCTTCACCGGCAAGCTCGCGGCTCGGCACTTGCTCCGGGGAAAATTTTTGCAGGGCGGCCTTTTGCGCCCTGGTAGCCGAGGCATCAATCCGTTCGTAGACCGGCTCACCCAATCTGGACGTCAGTTCGCCATAGAGCTGAGCGGGATTTTTCCCGGTGACCGCCAACATTTCCGCTGCCAGCAGATCCATAATGATGCCGTCCTTGTCGGTCACCCAGGTGGTCCCATCCTGACGGAGAAACGCCGCGCCTGCACTTTCCTCTCCGCCGAACCCAAGGGAACCATCGGTGAGCCCCGGCACAAACCATTTGAAGCCGACCGGCACCTCGACCAGACGACGTTGGATGTCATTCGCCACGCGGTCGATCATGCTGCTGCTGACGATAGTCTTGCCGACTCCGGCGGTCGTCTTCCACCCCGGACGATGGGTGAAGAGATAGGCAATCGCCGCGGCGAGGTAGTGATTGGGGTTCATCAAGCCGCCGCCGGGTGTCACGATGCCGTGACGGTCGGTGTCGGTGTCGTTGCCGAAGGCGAGATCGAACCGGTCTTTTAGTCCAATCAACGAGGCCATGGCGTGGGGGGAGGAGCAGTCCATCCGGATTTTGCCGTCCCAATCCAGCGTCATGAAACCAAAGGTCGGATCGACCTTCTCATTGACGATGTGGAGGTCCAACCCATAACGCTCTGCCAGCGGACGCCAGTAAGCCACGGCGGCTCCCCCCATGGGATCGACGCCGAGTCGTAATGTCGCCGCCTTGATGCGGTTGAGATCGACGACATGGATGAGGTCCGCCAGATAATTCCCGACAAAATCATGCCCTGCCGTGGAGGAGGCCTTCAGCGCCTGTTCGTAGGACATTCGCTTCACGCCTTGTAATGTGGTTCTCAGCAGTTCGTTCGCTCGATTCTCAATGGCTTTCGTCACCTCGGTATCGGCCGGCCCCCCGTGAGGCGGATTATATTTGATGCCGCCATCTTCCGGAGGATTGTGCGAGGGGGTGATGATGATACCGTCGGCAAGGCCGGATGTCCGGCCGCGGTTGTAGGTCAGAATTGCGTGGGACATGGCGGGCGTGGGGGTGTAACCATCATCCTGATCCATGCGGACCTGCACGTGGTTCGCAGCCAACACTTCGAGTGCTGTCCGCTGGGCCGGTTGCGAGAGGGCGTGAGTATCCTTGCCGATGTAGAGGGGACCGGTGGTGCCGACTGACTGCCGATATTCGCAGAGGGCCTGGGTGATGGCGAGGATATGGTTCTCGTTAAAGCTCTGCCGGAGAGAGGAGCCGCGGTGGCCGCTGGTACCAAAGCTCACGCGCTGCTGCGGCTCAGAAGGATCCGGCGTGGCTGCGTAATAGGCCTGTTCAAGTTTGACAAGATCGACCAATTGATTCGGCTGTGCCGGTTGTCCGGCCTGTGGGTGAAGGGGCATGGGCTCCTCGATGAAATGTGATGCGTGGAGGTGATAAACCCCGTGGACAGAGCACTCAGTATATACAGCCCAATGAGCAATGTCAGGCATGCTCTTGCTTGCAGGCTCCTCCGCGCGGGTGTTAAGATCCGCTCACGTTAAGGGAGAGGGGTTGATCATGCCGAATGTCACTTTGCTGCACTCACCAACCTGCGGAGCCTGTCCATCGGCGAAACGCGTATGGAAGGAACTGAGGGTGAAGTATAGCTTTAGCTATCGAGAGGTCGACATCACGACGACGGATGGTCAGGAATTGGCCAATCGCCATTCGATTCGAGCAGTGCCCGCGACGATTATCGACGGGCGTTTGACCTTCGTGGGCGTACCCCCCCGAGAGAGCGCCGAGAAGGCGTTGCAGCTAAAAATAAAACCTCAGGGCGCGTAAGATTGGAGAGCTATGACGGTTCCAGATGAAGATGATTTCGAACTGCCCGATCTCCCCCTGATCGATAAGGGGCCGCCGCCTGAATGCGGGACCTGCGGGGAGGCGATGAAGTTCATTGACGGAGATTGGGCCTGCATCGACTGTAATGGAGAGCTTTTAGGTCCCGAAACGGGCTAGCCCCGACGTTGTGCTATAGGCTTAATTGATCAAGGACGATTCCATGCCGACCCGTG
This sequence comes from Nitrospira sp., assembly GCA_021323395.1. GTDB lineage: Bacteria > Nitrospirota > Nitrospiria > Nitrospirales > Nitrospiraceae > Nitrospira_A. Next base: position 19,601 of record JAJONL010000024.1, on the reverse strand, counting down.
AATATGTTTCACCGGTGACTTTCCCTTCGATGTAGATGCTTCGTCTTGTCACGGGACCCTTCCATCCCACTCTCGAATCCGCGCTGGTTCACGATCTTCACGCGCTAAAAAAACAGGACCCTTTTGCCGGCGTGGCGCTCGTGGTGCCATCCGGTCAGCTGCGCCGTTCCCTCAAACGACTCCTGGTCTTGACGCACGATCTGTCGCTGCTCAACGTGCACATCTTGACGTTCCATCAACTCGCGCTGCACCTCGACCGTGAGCGATTGGTTTGTGGGGGAAGGCCTGCGGAACAGCCACGGGTCGCGCTGGTCACCGATGTGTTCTTCGAGCATCTGCTTCGGCACCTCGGTCAGCGAAATGTCCCCCAAACAGAAGGGTTGCGCCTCTCGCAGCTGCCTCCAGGCGCTTGGGCCGCCCTGTGGGCCAGCCTGCGTGATCTAAAGGATGCGACGGTGGATTCATCGGTGGCTCTCCGTGCGGTGGATGAGGAACACTTCCTTCCCGAAGATCAGGGACAACTCAAGGGATTGTTTACCCTATACGCCGCCCTGCAGGAAAGCCGCGCTGCGCTCGGCGTCGCATCACCCGATGACCTCGCGGCGCTGGTAACCCAATTTGTCCCGACCTCTCCTTTCCTCCGGGGCCTGACCAGCCTCTGCTACTACGGTTCCTATGATTTGACACAAACCCAAGTCACCCTTCTAGAGGCGTTGGCGGCCACGGTGGCGACGACGGTCTATTTTCCGCTCGGTTCCGAACCTGCCTATGGGTTTGCTCGCCGATTTTTGGAGCGCCACCTCCATCCGCTCCTCGGACATTCCGACGCTATTCCATCCTCATCGAGAGAGGAGGATCTTTCTTCTGTCGGCCATAAATCTGAAGTATCGGTCGAAGTACGAAATGCCGCCGGAATCGACGATGAGCTCTCCCTCGTTTGCAAACAAATCCTGTCATTGGTGGAAACCAATGGTTATGCCTTCAGCGAGATCGGAGTGGTGGGAAGAACCCTCGTTCCCTATCAGACGATACTCAAGCGGACCTTCGACCAGCATTGCATTCCATTTGTTTCCAGCGCGACTTGGCCGCTGCTGCAAGACCCGGCGGTGAAGACCTTGCTCCACCTCGCGCGCCTGAAGGGGAGCGGGCTGCACCGGCCGGCCATGCTGGAAGTCCTCACCTCCCCCTGGGCACGGGTGGCGACGCGTCATGCCGGCTCCATCGAGCCGCGGCCGGATCTCTGGCGTTGGGCCGTGCAGACGTTGGGGATCAGCCGGGGTGAAGAGGAATGGATGAGACTGCAGCATGTAAGCCGATTGGATACTCTCACGCCACACAAGGAAGAGCCCTTCACCGACGATGCAAGGGCATTCAGGATAGGCGGCATGCAGTTACGCTTGTTGTGGACTGTTGTCTCACGGCTCATCAGCGACGTGAACGATCTGCCGGAGAAGGGTGGCTATGGCGATCTGACGGATGCTTTTGTGTCGCTCGCCACGACACATTTGACCATTCCCTTGGACGGCCCTGAGACAGTCGGCCCCGCGTCGCAATGGGATGCCCCCGGCGATGTGACCGAGGCGCTTTCGAAAGCCCTTACGCAGCTGCGTGACCTGGATCGTCTCGCGGTCGATATCACCTGGGACGAATGGACCGACACCTTCGCGCAAATCCTGGAACGGACCACTTGCGCCGTGGCGTCCGGATCTCATGACGGAGTGCACGTGTTGGACGCGATGGCGGCGCGGGGGATCGGGTTCCGAGCCCTTTTCATTGTAGGAATGAATGAAACGTTCTTCCCCCGTTTTATCCATGAGGACGGTTTCCTTCGCGATCGGCACCGCTTAGTGCTCAGCGAAACCCTGGGCTACAAAATCGATCAAAAACTGCAAGGGTACGCCGAGGAAGCCCTGCTCTTCGAACTGCTGCGGTCGTCGGCCAGCGAGCGTCTCTACCTGTCCTATCAACGGACCGATGCCGCCGGCCGTCCACTGGCGCCATCGACCTATCTGGATACCGCTCGATTGCGTCCATCCGAACGCGATTCGGGCATGGCCCTGCCGCGTCGGTGGCGGGACCGGGCTGACCTCGCGTTATTCGCGCCGCCGCTGTTGACCCGTGAGGAACTCACGATGTACACGGTTCTTCGAGGGCGTGACGCAACCTCGTTGCTGGACAGGCTGGGTCGTGATGGACGCTTGTTTTCCCATGGGCTGGAGGCGCAACGCGCGATCGAAAGCGATCGGCCGGCACTGAATGGCTTCGACGGCATACTCGACGGTTCGACCAACCACTGGTCCCGCGCCAGCCGCCGTGGATTGTCCCCGACCGCCCTGGAGTCCTATGCGCGTTGTCCATTCCAGTATTTCGCCGGCCAGGTACTCGAGCTGGAACCCATGCCCCAGATGCCTGCCATGGAACTGTCTGCGCTTGCGATGGGAGAGTTGTGCCATGACGCGTTCCGACGCTGTTATCTGAGTCTGATCCAGCAAGGTTGGCCGCGCGCGGCGCTTTCCGCAGAGGCGATCGCGCAGGAAACGAGCCGAGCGGTTGACCAGGCTTGCGCCACCTATGCCACGACGCATGGAACCGGGTATGCCCTGACCTGGCAGTTGGCGAAGGAGCAGGTTGCCCGGCTGGTGACAATCACCATGGCCACCGATCGTGAGGAGGCCCTGTCGTCGGGATTTCTTCCGGTAGCATTCGAAATCGAGGCCTGTGGCATTTTGCCGTATGGGGAGAATCCGGATTCTGTTCCGATACGTGGACGATGGGATCGCGTCGATCGTCATCCCGTTTCGGGCGCCCTGCGCGTGATCGACTATAAGTATCGGGCCAATGGGCAGATTGAGGCCAAGGATCGAAATCTGCTCCAGCTCGCCCTGCGGGGCGCCAAGCTGCAGCCGGCGCTGTATACCTTGATGACGGCCACGACGCCGTCCAATGAATCGCGTGGTTCGCTTCCAGAGCAAGTCGACTTCCTGTATCTGTTGCCGCAGGAGACTCCCGGAGTGGAACGCGCATCGTTCGTCGCGTCTGCCTGGGCCGGCCCTAACGGTCAGATCTTGAAGCAGACATTGCAAGTGCTGATCGACGGCATACGCGATGGACAGCATGTTATTGTGCCTGACGCCTATTGCGCCCACTGCGAGTTTTCCACCACCTGCCGGCGGGCCCATCAACCGACTTGGTGGCGGGCCTATCGCTCCTCTCAAGCAGGAATCTTGCGACGCCTCCGGCATCTGAAGGTCTCACATGACTGACGGCACGCAGATACCGGACCAAGCGGCCCGGATCGCCGCCGCTACGACGTTTGATCGTAACGTGGTCGTGGTTGCCGGAGCGGGCACTGGAAAAACGACCTTGCTGGTGAACCGGCTGTTGTATCTCATCATGCGCCGATCCGATCCGCTTGACCTGTCGCAGATCGTCGCCTTGACCTTCACCAATAAGGCCGCGACGGAAATGAAGCTTCGCTTGCGTGAACGGCTGCGCGCGCTTGTGAGTCCGGAGGAGAGGGACGGCCTGGCGACGAATGGTGGAACGGTGTCCCTGTCCGACCTTCGCCTGCGGTATGGCTGGACGACCGGCGAGATCGTGGCGCGGGCGGAGGCCGCGCTGCAGAATATCGAACGGGCGCAGATAGGCACGCTCCACAGTTTTGCGGCGCACCTGCTGCGCCTGTACCCTATCGAAGCCGGCATCACACCGACTTTTCAAACCGATGAAGACGACTCGCGCTTTGACGAACATTTTACCCAGGAATGGGATCTCTGGCTGGATCGTGAACTGGGAACGACGGGCCGAGACCATCAGACCTGGAGGGTCCTTCTGGGCCTGTTCCCTCTCGCGGAACTCCGTGAACTCGCCTACAGCTTGCATAGCGACTTGATCGATCTCGAGACGTTGACGACACAGGTGGGGAAGGGAACACTCAGCCCGGGACTGCACGATTGGGTCGCTCGCCGGCAAGCTCAAGCGGCACAGTTGCTGACACGTCATGACCGACCGAAGCGGAGAAAAGTCGAACAGGTGCTCGCCGCGATCGTGGACCTCTGCGGAGGGCTGCTTTCACAGGGAATCGAACGTTTGCGGGATATCCCCCTCGAGATCCAGGAGCTGGTGGCCAAGGGTCTCGGCGCCGCGCCTACTGGATGGACAGAGACGGAGTGGGCCGAGGTCGAGGAGCTACAGAGGATGGCGAAAGGATTGTTGAAGGTTGATCACGAGCCCCTCCACAAGCTGCTGTCGTTGCTCTCACCGTTCGTGCAGGCGGTGCGGCAGTCGTTCGTAGACACAGGCTGGCTGACCTTTGACGGTCTGGTCGGCAAGGCTCGCGCGTTGCTTCGCGATTATCCTGCCATCCGCCGACAGTTGAAGCGAGACTACCGAGCGCTGCTCGTCGATGAATTCCAGGATACCGATCCGGTGCAATACGAAATCGTGCTCTATCTCGCCGAGCAACCGGGGGCGCAGGCGGCCTCGTGGCGCGACGCCGAACTCGAGCCAGGAAAACTCTTCATTGTCGGCGATCCGAAACAGTCGATCTACGCCTTCCGTCGGGCCGACATCGAAGCCTTCGATCATGTCGTCGAACGGATGGAGCGCAGCGGGGCGCTCCGTTGCGAATTGGCGACCAATTTTCGAAGTCATGAACAGGTGCTCGACGTGGTGAATGCCGTCTTCAACGCGCTATTGGTCCCGCAACAGGCCATTCAGCCGCCGAACGTTCCGCTCACCGTTCAACCGAATCGATCGAGTCAGTTTCACAATCCTGGCGTCGAGCTTAGGCTGGTGATGCCGGAGGAAGATCATGAGTTGGACGCCGCCGCGGCGGCAAGGGTGGAAGCGGAACAGATCGCGCTCCTGCTCAGCCGCCTGCTGCGGCCGGTTGAGAACCCATCCTCGACACCAGATGCAGAGCGCGTGCTGCGCCCTGGGCATATCGCGATCCTGTTTCGAAAATTGACGCAGGCCGAGCAGTACCTGGAGGCCCTTCGCCGGCACGACATTGCCTATATCATCGACGGGGAAAAACACTTCTATCGCCGTCAAGAAGTCATCGATCTGCTAAACGTTCTCCGCTGCGTCGAGAATCCACACGATCGGATCGCCCTCGCGGGCCTCCTTCGATCGCCTGTCGGAGGCTTGCCTGATTCGGCGCTGGTCGCCCTGCAGGAACTGCATGCCTTGGATTACCGGCAGGTCGATCGACTGGCTGTGTGGCCCAGCCCGCATGCAGAACCGCTTCGGCGCCTGTATGCCGCCTTGACGCGGCTCCATCACGAGGCGCCGCGCTGTCCCTTGCCGGAGGCGGTGAGCCGGGTGTTTCACCAGTTGCCGCTGTTGGAACTGGCCGCTGCCTCTCTGCATGGAGAGCAGGCGGTTGCCAATCTGCTCAAGGTTCGTCAAATGGCGGCTGATCTTGCCGAGCGTCCCGCCCTCTCCTTCACCGCCTTCGTCGAATTGCTGTCGGCAAGGATGACGGAGCAGCCGGAGGAAGCAGAGAGCGCCCTGGCGGAAGATACCCTCGACGCGGTGCGGATCTTGACCATCCACAAGGCGAAGGGCTTGGAGTTTCCGCTGGTGATTCTGGCCGGGTTACATCATGGAGACGGAGCCGGCCGCGGCCCGGCGCGCCCGCTCATTTGGCACGATTGGTCTACGGGAGTGCAGGGACTGGACCTGGGCGACCATTGCAGTCTCGGCGCGGTACTGGCTGCGGAAAAGGCCCGTAGGCGTGAACAGGCAGAACGGAGCCGGTTGTTCTACGTGGGGATGACTCGCGCGCGTGAGTGCTTGGTTTTATCGGGAGTCGTTTGCGGGCGGCGGGCGCGCGGGACCTTGCTGGAATTATTGGAACAGGCCACCGGCGCCGAGCTTGGCCGGCGCGGTGTGCCGGACGTCTCCCTCGGACATATCGGGCTGCGTCAAACCATCCTCCAGACGGTAGACCGTCCTCACTTGAGGAGTGCTGCCCAACGGCTCGCATTGGAGGCCGGCGTGACAGACGAAGCATCGTCTGCTCGTTGGGAACAACGGGATGAGCGGTGGAAAGCGCAAATGGGGATTCCGCTGCTGCTGTCCCCGACGGATTTTCACTCCCCTCCGGCGCGGGTATGGGAGCCCCAGCCAGTCCAGACGAGGCATGCCGAAAGGGGGCAAGCGGTGGGTACGGTGGTCCATCGTCTTCTGCAGTATTGGGACTTCAATCTCGATGCGGCGGTGCAATGGACCCTGATCAACCGGCAGGCTCTGGTCCTTGGGGCGGAGGAGGAATTCGGGGTGCCAGAGGCCATTGCTGAGGAAGCCCGGGATCTTTTGTGTACATTTGTACGCTCACCGGTGTACGAGCGGCTACGACGAGCAACCGTGATCGGCCGGGAAGTGCCGTTTCTCATGCCGTGGAACGAGGGACGGCAGATTATGGAAGGAGTCGTCGACCTGCTCTATCGCCTCGAGGGCCGGCTCTGGATTGCCGACTACAAGACGGATATGATCCCCCTCGATCAAGTCCCGGCGCGGGTGGAGACCTATCGGGAGCAGGCACGACTCTATCGGACGGCGGTGGAACAATCGTTAGGGATACGAATCGCAGGTTTTGAGTTCATCTTCCTGCGGCATGGCATGGCGGTGACATTGTGAATAAAGGAGGAAGAGAATGAGAATTCTCGTCTGGGCGATGCTGTTGATGATGACCCTCATAGGTTGCGCCTCCCGGCAAAAGTCGGAGGTGCGACCGCTCCATGCTCCGTCAGGAACCAGCGCGATCGTGGGCCAACAGTGGGAAATTGGAAATCAGTTATTCGCGCAGCGCGACTGGGCCGGGGCCAAACAGGCGTATTCCGCCATTATCCAAGCCGATCCGACCGTTGCGGAAGCCCACTACAACCTCGCGCTCGCGTTAGAACGATTAGGGGAGAAGGCCGAGGCGCGGAAACATTATGTTGCGGCGGCCAACCTGGCCCCCGGCAATAAGGTCATCTGGGATGCTCCGCCGCTGCGGAAATTCGATGGCGATGTGGAGTTGGACAAAAAATCCTATATGGATCCCAAACCTCAATAGACTCCGCGAATTGCGGGCCATTTGCGTCAGCACAGGGGAACTGACCCGGAGCGGCTTTGCAGCGGGCTCTTGCGATGGTAGGCGATCGCTAGAATGATGGCGCCCCCGACGATCATGGGAATACTCAGCAGTTGACCCATCGAAATCGTGCCGAAGATGAAGCCGATCTGTGCATCCGGCTCGCGAAAGAACTCCACCACAATCCGGCAGAGACCATAGCCCATGAGGAACAGGCCGAACACCGAGCCGGGAGGCGGGAACCGTCTGGTCATGAGCCACAGCAGGCTGAAGAGCAGCAGGCCCTCCAAGAGAGCTTCGTAGAGCTGGGATGGATGGCGACAGGCGGGCCCGCCGGCCGGGAACACCATGCACCAGTTCACATCGGTCGGGCGGCCATAAAGTTCTCCATTAATGAAATTGCCAATTCGCCCCAGTCCGAGGCCCACCGGGGTCACACCGGCAGCGAGGTCGGCAATGGTGAGCACGGTAATGCTTTGCCGCTTTGCGAACAGCACCAGCGCCACGATAGTCCCGATCAATCCGCCATGAAAGGACATGCCGCCTTCCCAAACGGCGAAAATCTTGAGCGGATTCTCCAGGTAGTAGGAGAGGTTATAAAACAAGACATACCCCAGGCGCCCGCCGGCAAACACTCCCACCGCCGCATAGACGATCATGTCATAGACCTGGTCCTTGTTCATCGGCAGCTTCTGCGCTCTGGCCCTCGCCCCGATAATGAAATAGGCCAGGGTGAGTCCGATGAGATACATGAGGCCGTACCATCGGAACTGCAAAGGTCCCAACCGCAGAAACACAGGGTCGATATCGGGATAGGGGAGGGCGCGGGGCCACGACAGCATAGTAGGACTCCACATAGTTTCGCGATCTTAAGTGAGCAGGATGGGCATTGCAAGGTCGGCCGCGAAGCCGCGCCTGGCAAGGGCGCAGGTGGCATCCAGGATTGTTCTTAGGGAAGTCTGTCGCTTTTCTGAAACGGTTGTCTCCTTCCACTGTTCACAAAACAGCACCCTTGGTGAGAAGCCTCTCACCTTTCTCAACATGAGAAGAAGAATGGCCCGCCAATTCGCTTGTCGGTGTTGTGGCACAGTTGATGCTGTCTACATCGGCAGCTCTCGCCGGAGTGAGTGGACGGTAAACCTTGTTGCACTAAAGGGAGGAATTCGCGATGTCTACCAAGGGGCGTGAAGCAGCAAAGATCGCAGCGATCATCGGAGGGGGCGCGGTGGTGGGAGCGGCGCTGGGACTACTCCTGGCACCGAAGGCCGGAGCGGAGACGAGACGCGATGTGGCCCGGTACGCCAAGCGGGCGCAACTGCAAGCCACCCGCTTCAGTCGATCGGTGAAGAGCGGCGTGGCGACGATGGTGGAGCGTAGCAAAGCATTGGTCAAAAAAGACGATCATAAAGAAGCCGCCTGAGTTTGGCTGATCGCCGGCACGAGTCTCGATCGCAGTGTACTGCAACGGCTTGTCTCGCAAGGGACAAGCCGTTTGCGTTTGAGCCCGGCAAAAAAGGCCACCGCTTGACCCCTCCGGACCCTGGTGTTAGATTTCGCCCCGGCGGATTTCCTCTGCGGGAGTGGCGGAATCGGCAGACGCCCAGGACTTAAAATCCTGTACTGTAAAAGGTGTGCGGGTTCAAGTCCCGCCTCCCGCACCAAAACACCGGGGCTTAAAATCCTTCTGGCCCACAAGCCCTGTACCGTTCAATCCTGGTCTCCGGCCCTGGTAGCACATGGGGCACACCATATCCCTCCTCACCGAATGCACATTGGCGACGCAAATTGCGGCTGTCGTTGTATCGCGTCCCCCTCTCCATATGGTGAGGCCCTTATCTGTTGTTCGCCCTAAAAAATTTACTCATGTCTTCGACCACGGACGACGTGGGGCCTAATTCAGAGAAGGTGCCTACGATGCCGATATGGCCCAACTCCGGGTAAGTCAGGACCTCAACGCGACCGCCTTTATCACGAATACGCTGTGCCAATCGTTCATGGTTAGAGGGTTTCACGCTCCTGTCTTCCTGGCCGTAGAGGAGGAGCATGGGCGGTTCCCTGCCCTCCACAAACGTCGTCACCTGCATCTGTGGATAGCGGTCGGGCGGCCCAAAAATATCCATCAGATCCGGCTCATCCGGCGTAAAGGCATAAGGGCCGGCTAGTCCTGCAAAGTCTTTTATGACCTCTCGGGCATCCTTGCCTTCCGCGGCAAGGTACTGTGTATCTACTGTTAAAAGGGCGGCCATGTGGGCTCCTGACGAATGGCCGGCAATATGAATGCGATCCTGCCGCCCGCCATAGTCGTCTACATGGTCATCGACCCATGCCACCGATCTGGCCGCCGCTTGCACAAAGGTCGGAAAGCGGACGTCGGGATACTTGGGGAAGTCGGGAATAACGGTGACGAATCCGCGCCGGGCTAACGCCGCACCCACAAAACGATAATCTTCTTTTTTGCCGGACTGCCATCGTCCGCCATAAAAGAAAACGATCACTTCATGTTTTGCCGAGCTGTCTTCCAATGGGACGTATATATCCATTTTTTCCGACGGACCTGCCCCATAGGCGGCCTCTCGGAACGAATACCCGCCCTGAAGGGATGAGGGAATATTGAAAAGTGAAAACCCCACTGAGGCACAGGCCGTCAGAAACAGGAGCGCTCCGGCGGCAAGAAGGCGATGTATGAGCGGCATGTAGCTGGTATTCCCTTTCCGGAGTCGGCTCCGCGGCTCTCGTCCGACGGCGCACCCATGATCGAGCCGACCGCGAGCATTGCCGACTCAACGGGAGGCTTCTGTATCGACGAAAAATTACAGACGTTTGAATGAGTGTATCGGGAAATAGCGGATGTAAGATGTAATTGGTAATATCCAAGGCGAACCAATCCGCGCGGCAAGATCGGACGCACAACCCATCGCTAACATTAAGCTCAAGTCTGTTTTTCGCGAGTTGAAGTTGAAGAGGAGAAGATGATCATTGGTTTGGTGATCAGATCCCTAAACTGGCCGTCGGCAGGCACCTGCTCAAGCCTGATGGCTTCCCCGTCGCCCTGGACTCCGTCCAGCCAAGTAAGATCTTCTACGACTATTCCTTCTTTTCCACCTTGCGACAGTTTGCAACCAGAGACCAAGTTCCTTGAACGTTGCTTGTTCCAAAGCCTTCAGCACGGGCGCGAACCACTCTATCCTTCCCCACCGTCGATATCTGGGAAGGAGTTTTGCGCTTGGGCCCCTGAACCATGTATTGCCGGACCCTCGCGCTCTGCGCGTTCCGTTATTTGAGGCGGCGATGTCGACCGTCGCGCTAGCGAACGATTTGCTACCGATGAATCTCAGCGCTTTGTCGAGCTAGGGCTTTTGGGTGCCTTGCGTAGGTTGGCTCTCCTGAAACTCTTTCATGCGATCCTCGTACATTTGCTCCTGGGTGCCCTGACTTCCTCCACTCCGCTGCAGATCCTGGCGAGAGGCGCTCGTTCCCATGTGGCCTCCTGAGGCCGCATGACCGGATCCGGCGCTCCCGCTGGAACCCATGCTGCGGCTCTCATGCCTGGATCCCATGCCGGACTTTTCACCGGTTCCTGACCCGCTCCCGCCGTCGTGGGAACCGCTTCCGGTCGTGCTCTGCCCGCTCATCATGCCCGACTGTCCCTCGTCTGCGTGCCGTCCTGATTGGCTCTGTCCCTCGTGGCCGGATTGCCCCGACTGAGGTTGACCTGAAGCTCCGCCCTTTCCCTCTGTCACGCTTGGAGGTGTTCCACCGCTCGAATGTTGCGCCTCTGATGGCGGGGCGGTGACTGCCACGATCCCTCCGGCGATGCAAAAAATCGCAACAAATCGTAATGCATGCATGGCTCTCCTCCTTATGGTGCAGTCACGACTACGAGTCTCGCGACCGGCTCAAACTTACGGACAAGCTTCAACGAGCGTGATAACCGTCACCCGTTGAGTGCTCCTTCAATAGTTATGTACAGGGAGGAAGAGCGATGCGCTACTGGGAAAGGCCCTGGAGGGGCTGACCCAGGGGAGGCCAGAGTTGTAGACCGGCCGGCGGAGAGAGCTGGCCTCAGACACCATCCCATGTGCCGAGAACCTACAGCCCGGTGGAGAATCACTCATTGATGACAGTAGGCGGGCACTCCGCAGGTTTCATGGAGCGGATGAGGGAAGGAGGGGGTGGTCGGCTTTATTTTATTTTTGTGGAAGTCACGGCGAGCCGGGGTACAGTACGTGGGTGTGGGGTGAAGTGGATGATTAGCCGTGGCGGGGGCTTGGCCGATAACTTGGACGTAACAAAGGCCTGGTCTCACACTTGACGAGGGAGTGGTTATGCCCGTGCAGCATTTGAAAGCCTCAACCTTGGTACAGAAGGATTGGAGCGCATTCTGTTTTGAATGTGGGGCGAGGGCTGCGGATGCGAAGGATGAAACTCCGTGGACGATCTGGACTCGCGACATGTACTACTGTCCGGCCTGTGCGAAGCGAGAAGGAATAGGCCCACACGACTACTAAACTCGGTGTGATATTCTCGAACCGATCGCCCGCCGCCTCGACATCCTGCCGCGTGGGACGGATGTCCTGGCCGCCGGCAGTCGCTATCGCTTCTGTTCCAGATAACGCAGCAGTGTCCCTGTTCGCATAGTCCTTTTAGGTCGCCTGCCTTAATCCCTCGATCGCCGTTGCTGCTGCAAGCTCATCTCGTCGACCGACGAATTGTCCTTATTCCATCCCCACTGCCTATTCGGAGTTCTCTATGTCGTGCACCGGCTCGATAAAAGCTCGCTGAGAATTTGAAAGCCTCCCGGGCCGGTTCGGATGTGAGACTGTTCAAAAGTTCCCACCTTTCGATGTACCCATCTCGCGTCATGCTAGGTGGCCGCCCCTGCGGTAGGCTTGGATCGTCAGCAACACATTCACTTAATGAGGAGGCCTTGTGAAGTCGCGATACACCGAACGCAAACCTGTGCAGTGCACGTGCATATTGTCGTGTGAGGGGGTCATGGGGCACGGCCACTTGGTCGACCTTTCGGTGCCGGGTTGTTTGCTGAAGACCGGCATGAAACTGAAGGTCGGCCAATATCTGGATATGCGGCTTTCCTTCGCCGCGAGTCAACACCCATTACAGATCAAGCTGGCGGCCGTGCGCTGGGTGAACGGCTGGGAAGTGGGCATCGAATTTATCCGCATGTCAGAAGCCGACCAGGCCCGTCTCCGCGGTTTGGCGGGTGCCAGAGAGAAACGTGCGGCCCAGCAGAATTGGAGTGAACGAGTCCTGTGTCTAGGCGCGGCAGCCGGCTAAAGTGCGACACAGCGAGTGGACGAGGAGGGCCTGAAGCCCATGGCGCGCCGGGCCTTCTTTGTTCCTGAATCGAGGACGCTCTCTCCTCTTCAACATAATTTCTAAATCTCGTAGCGCAGGTAGCAAGCGCTTCTCTTGAAGGTGACCATCCGTCGGTGACCTTCTGAGCATTATTGTATCCTATGGAGAATGTCCCTCCTCTGCGTTAGAGACCAATGGCCCTACCGCTCCCCACCGCACGATGTTACGATTTGCGAGTGATATCCTCGGATCGGTGATCAGCCCGCAGGAGAGGGTCCTGAGGGCATCTATTCTCATCATTGATGACGATGCGGCTCTTCGAGAAGTCCTTCGAGTCGGTCTCGAGGCAGCAGGGCACACTGTTCGTGACATGAAGAATGGCCGTGAGGGTATTCGGGCATTCCGGAAGGCGCCCTGCGACCTGGTCATCACTGATATTTACATGCCCGAGCGAGACGGCCTGGAACTTATTGAGGCATTACGGCGGACGCATCCTCACGTGAAGATTATGGCAATGTCCGGCGCATCGGGCACCATGGACTATCTCAATAAAGCGCGTTTGCTCGGTGCGGTGATGGTCATGCAAAAGCCGTTTGTCATCTCGGCGTTGTTGAATGCAGTCGCCGAGTTGATACGGGAAGCGATTCCACCGGTCTCTGATATCGGCCGGAACGGGCCTCCATAGGTTGTGGGTCAGCTGATAGCGGGCACCAGGGTATGCAGAATGTCAGGATCTGAGTCGAACAGCAGGAGGCTTGGCAGTTGCATCGCTTAAGGGAGATCTTCGTAAAGAAAGCTCTAGGCCGAATCCAAAGCCAGGATAAGGCCCAATATGGCCAAGTGCTGACTTGCAATAAGTTTTGGGAGACCTGGCGGGGAGAGATCGTCATGGAAAAATCCGCCTTGCGAGCCGGTGGAACGATCGTATCGGTGTTCCAATCGTACAATGACCAACTGCTGTCCCAGATGTCTCTTGTATTCGAGAGTAGTGGTGTTGGCCCAGAGCAGTTGTTCCCGTTCAGTCATCCTCCCTTGTGGATCCCAAAAGAATTCAGGACGGACTGCAACGCTCCAGGGTCCGGTCAAGTGCCTCTGAGTAAATAGGGCGGCACCCATCCAGGTCGCTCGGGGAGAGCCTGTCAAATCCGCAACCTTTTCCGTTCCAACATCGTAAGAGAGTGCGATCCGCCAGCCCGCCGTGCGCCATTCTATTGTCGAGTCAGAGAACGTCCGCCAGTATTCCATGGAGGTGGCTTGCTGGTCGGGTCCATAGTAAAGATTCTCATAAATGGTGACGTGGTCAGCGACGCGCCATTCCATTTTGGACATGTAACTAGGGAGATCGTTGGCATGCGCGAGATGCCGATACTCCTTTACCACGTACAGGCCCAATTCGAACGACTGGGTTACTGGATAGGACGCTCCGAATCCGATCAGAAAGTTGGGATTGTAATCCGTGAGATAGGCGCGGGTGTAATTAAGATTGTACTTCGCATAAAACTCCTCATACGACTTTGTGCCCTTGAATAAGCCGGCCGTGAAAGTGAGGCCCTGTCCGATTGGTGCGAGATAACTAAGGTTTGCCCGTGCAATATGCCGAAGGACATCAGCTCCTGACACCCGGCCGGGGATCGCCAGGCTGTGGGGTGGGAACGAGATCGTCCGTGTCGTACCCGGCTTACAGGGCCAACTCAATTCCCCATCGTGATGGGAGGCCAGGGTCCTTGCGCACATACACGAGGCCCATGTTGGGCGCCAGTTCGTTGGTCCGGGGAGTCGTCTGTTTGCTTCTCCAGAGATGATTGCGAGGATAATTAAAATTCTGGCCGTAGCCGACATCGGCAAAGCCGCCGTACTGCCAGAGTTCAGCGGCTTGTGCCATGTCGATAGAGAGCACGCACGGCAGAAGAGAACGATTCTCAGTCGGGCTTCTCTCCTGTAACCGACGCTACTCACTCAGCGACCCGTTGCAGAGCATGGCATTGAAAGATCAGTTCCTTCCGGTCATTGCCATCCCTGACGGCGCTGAAGACGGGTTCCATTAGAAATCTACTTCAATTTTATTAATGATTCTTCTGTCTTTGGCCAGGGCCCGCGCTTTTTGCTCTGCGTGGATCTTACTTTCGTGATCGTCTGCCATCCCGCTGAGATATACCACTCCAGGTTCGACATTCACATCAATCCGGCTGAGATCCAGTTCATCGGAGGCCAGGAGCGCATGGCTGATACGGTCCTCCAGGTGTCGTCTGACCGTGGTTGCGCGGAGGGGCAACCAGTCAGCGCGACATGTGCGAGAAAGAGCCCCACGCCTAACAGGAGTTGGTTTCTGAATGTCGGCAAGATCGAGCGCATACTTTCACCGTCAACGACTCCGAAACTCACTCTAGTCCGCCTTCGGAATAATCGAAATTCCGCCATTCGTTTCAAGGACGGCATATTTAATCTGGTCCATCCTTTCCAGTCCATGTTTCTCGCGGGCGGAGGAAAGGATGTCCTGCTCATCGACTCTTGCTCTATACATGAGTTCCTTGAGAGGCCGGCCCTGTTCCAGCAGGACCAGGGGCAATCCTTCCAGGTGCCGCTCCGCCACCGGAAAACGCTGTTTCAAGAGCGAGAGAGCAATGTCGATCCCCACCAGTGTCAGTATGACTAAGACTCCATTGGTCACGGAATAATCATCTCCAATCATGGCGTTTTGGGTGGCTTCGCTGATGATCAAGAGTAAGACAAAATCAAAGTTGGTCATCTGGCCGAGCGTGCGTCGGCCCGCGATACGAAAGAGGATCAGGAGAATGAAGTACATCACAAATCCTCGAATAATCGCGTCCATATCTACTCCTAGGGCCAGACAATGTGGGCCACATTCACGACTTCTCCCTCGTTGAGCTTGACGCGGCCATGCACGACGCCGACTCGCTGGAATTGAATGGATACCATGGCCGTAACCGGCTGTCCGTCGGTCTGGAAGACGAAATCCCGGCCCCTTTGCCGCGCTTCGCCTCGCAAGGGAAGAGGCGACACCGCGAGGACCTACAGAGAATTCAGGTATTTCGCATCAAACCAGAGCCGAATTATTCCATCTCCCCGCGGGTCGGGTTTCATGACGATCACGAGTTCCCCGCTACTTGCGGCGCGCGCATAGTGGTCCTATCCAACCCTGAGCCGGCTATCTGCAGTTTGGGCGGTCGCTCTCGCTAAGGGATGGTGACCGAATATGCCACAGGACCCGGCAGCAATGACGCAGGCGCTGAGAACCCAGCCCATCCGTTCTCTGCGCCAATGGCGGTACTGAAAAGCCACATCCTGTTGGATTTCGAGTTCCCCCAAAACAGCACCCTTCATCCAAATGGCGATCATACCTACGTCATCATGGCCCACTCGTCTGGTCATTAAAAATAGGAGAAACCCTAGTGGTTGCGGCTGGGGATATGTCTTAGCCTACTGTCAATGCCGTTGGGCTTGGCCACGTCAAGTGGTGGGAATATTCACTGGGATCCAGAAATCATACCCAGGGACTCACCCATCATACCCAGGGATTCACCCAGTAGTTAACAGGTTCGCTTCTCGTAAAATGAAAGTACCTTTCTATGAGACAGGAACCAGGTGGACAGGAACCAGGCCAGCGTGAAGCCAGGGGGCAAACCTAGAGCGCCAGAATAGGAGTGAAATCAACTTCGTGCCACGCACCCAGTCTGCAGAAGAAGAGGAGCACATCATGCCACGATACAGTAAGGGCGCTCAGAAGACCGTCAAACAAGCGATGCACAAACGGAAGAAAGGTACATTGAAAAGCGGAAGTGGCAAAAAAGTGACAAGCCGAAAGCAGGCTATTGCCATCGGTCTTTCGGAAGCACGCAAGAAGGGAAAGAAGGTCCCGGCAGAGACCTCATAAGCATTATCGTTTCAATTTCGTGATAGGCGTAGGCAGTCTTGAAGTGGAACACTCGCGCGAATAACACCTATTTTTTCTTGCCTTCAGTTTATGCCGAAAGGAATGCAGAATGAATGGAACAGGGAGAATCATGAAGCAGTGGCCGGGGTCGCCTTATCCTCTTGGTGCCACCTGGGACGGCAAGGGTGTAAATTTCGCGCTTTTCTCCGAACATGCCACCGGGGTAGAGCTATGTCTGTTCGACTCTCCCGACGCGGAAAAGGAATCAGAACGCGTCCGCCTCACGGAGTATACCGATCATGTTTGGCATGCGTATCTGCCGGAGGTCTTGCCCGGACAACTCTACGGCTATCGCGTTGATGGACCTTATGAGCCTGCGCAAGGACACCGGTTCAACGCGAACAAGGTCTTATTGGACCCCTATGCCAAAGGCATCGGGCGGGATGTCAGATGGGCTGACGAGGTGTTCGCCTACCGGTTGGGCGATAGCGAAGGCGACGTCTCGTTTGATGATCGCGACAGTGCGGCCTATGCGCCGCTCGCAAAAGTGATCGATCCTTCATTTACCTGGGGCACTGATCGCGCTCCACGAACACCCTGGCATAAAACGATCGTTTATGAATTGCACGTGAAGGGGTTCACACAGTTGCATTCGGCTTTGCCCGAAGGACTTCGGGGAACCTATGCCGGGCTGGCATCCGAGACCGTGATCAAACATCTGACCGAGCTTGGCGTCACCGCTGTGGAATTGGAACCCGTTCATTACTTTTTGAACGACCGTCACCTGCTCGATCGGCAGCTGACAAATTATTGGGGATACAACACGCTGAGTTATTTCGCTCCGGCCAGTCGCTATGCAGCCACGCACATTCAACAAGACGCGGTGCAGCAGTTCAAGATGATGATCGCGGCGATGCATGAGGCCGGGATCGAAGTCATACTGGATGTGGTCTACAACCATACTGCGGAAGGCAATCAACTTGGGCCCACATTGTCGATGCGCGGTATTGACAATGTGGCCTATTACAAATTGACGGAGGCGGACCGTCGTTACTACATGGATTATACCGGGACTGGGAACTCCCTCAACGTTCGTCATCCACGGGTTCTCCAGCTGATCATGGACAGCTTGAGATATTGGGTCACGGATATGCATGTCGACGGTTTCCGCTTCGACCTCGCCAGCACCTTGGCTCGCGAGCTCTACGAAGTGGATCGTCTGGGCGCATTTTTTGACATTATTCATCAAGATCCCATCCTCTGTCAGACCAAGTTAATCGCTGAACCATGGGATGTCGGGACGGGCGGTTATCAAGTCGGCAACTTCCCCGTGTTATGGAGCGAATGGAATGGGATTTACCGGGACAATGTTCGCCGTTTTTGGAAAGGTGATAATGGTCTGTTACCAGACTTCAGCACTCGTTTGAGCGGCAGCAGCGATTTATACAAAGATGACGGCAGAAAGCCCTATGCCAGTATTAATTTCATCACCTGTCATGATGGATTCACGTTGCACGATCTCGTCAGTTACAACGAAAAACACAATGACGCCAATGGTGAAAATAATCAGGACGGCGCGAACGACAATAACAGCTGGAACTGCGGCGTGGAAGGACCGACCGAGGACCCAGCGATTATTGCGCTACGCAGTCAACAAAAGCGTAATTTCATGACGACATTATTGCTTTCCGCCGGGGTCCCGATGATTTTGGCCGGTGATGAAATCTGCCATACCCAACAAGGGAACAATAATACCTATTGCCAAGACAATGAGCTGACTTGGTTGAATTGGAACATTACCGACGAACAGCGAGCCTTTTTCGAATTCGTGCGTTCCGTTATTGATATTCGAAAAACGGAGCCGGTATTCCAACGGCGGAAATTTTTTCAGGGCCGGTCCGAGGATGGATCCGATGAGGCGGACATTTCTTGGTTTCAACCATCTGGAGATGAAATGTCGGATGAGGCCTGGAATACAGGATATGGCCAGTGTCTGGGGGTTCGGTTTCCTGGTGACCTCATTGGAGACGTCAATGAACGGGGAGAACCCATTACCGGCGACTCGATTGTCCTCTTAGTCAATGCTCATCATGAGACGATTCCGTTTACTCTTCCCTCCAGAGAAGGAGAATCGGGATGGGACCTCCTGATTGACACGGCTGTCCCCGCCAGTGAATCCGTAGAATACCCTGGAGGCAAACAGTACGACCTCAAGGGTCGCTCAATGGTCGTGCTTCGATCCAGGTCCGCCCAGCCAGGGAGTCCGGCCCGCACCAACGGGGAGCGACGATAGGACGGGGCTGAGAACGAGTTGCAAGGGTTGTGAGGTCATACCATCCTCACTGGGCCGCCTCCGCCATGCGGCAGGAGGCCTGCTCGCGGATTTATGGTTTGCCTTCCACTTCTCCTCTCCTTGCACCGCTTTCTGCCCCCCTTGCCACTCATGAACTCCTTAAAACGCTCCAGGTCTCCCGCCACGCGAAGGGCGACGGCGCCCATCGCTCCCTCCGTCTCGTAGTCCATCTGGAGCATGATTCTGCTTGTACGATCCGACAGGCGGTGGAAAGTCACCACGCCCGCGTTATCCGCACCCGTCCGTGCTCTTACAGGCGATTCGATCATCTGGTCGCTGCTCGGTAATGACAGCATTCCACTGTTTGGCTTTCCCGCGATCTGAGCCTCCCAGTGCAGGTGAGTATTGTCGAGTTGACGGACAGCTTTCACACCCTCCATAAACTTCGGGAAGTCCTCAACTGCGTCCACTGATTGTATGCAGTTCGGACAGGGACATTGACCTCGATGGTTTCTCAATGGTCGGCATGGCTCCCTCCTTCTCCTCAATATACTTACCCCAGTCTCATGTAGTGACTGCCTGCACAGAAGTGGCCCCGGAAATTTGAACAAGCCGATAAGTGGAGGATCTGCTACCTTTGATGGCCCTACCGGGCGATGAAATGGAGCAGGCGATGGCAAAACGAACGAGACGGACGCACTCAGCGGTGTTCAAAGCTCAAGTGGCGTTGGCCGCGATGAGCGGCGACAAAACGCTGGCCGAACTGGCTCAGCGGTTTGATGTGCATCCCAACCAGATTACGGAGTGGAAACGACAACTCAGCGAGCGAGCGGCCGATGTCTTTGGGGGTGGCGCCGCGCCGGTGGAGCCGTCGGTTGATTTGAAGGCCTTGCATGCCAAGATTGGGCAGCTCACGTTGGAGAATGATTTTTTAGAAGGGGCGCTCACCAAGGTGGGATTGCTGAGCGCAAAGCGATGATGGACTCCACTCACGCCCTGCCGATCAGCCGCCAGGC
>JAJONL010000122.1 GCA_021323395.1 Nitrospira sp. | reverse complement strand
ATACAGAGCCAGATAGGCGGAGACGACGAGGCCAAACAGCGCGACGCCGATCAACCATAACCGCTCTCGCCAACTCGACGGATTGTAGGTCCAGCCGGGAGGCGACAGAGTGACATCCGTCATCGCAGAGGCCCTTGAGAGTTCGGTTCTTCAAGCATGACTTCCTCTCGACCTTCCTATTCACATTCATGTAACCGGCGTATCTGATCGTCCTGTCTCTCCTGCAAGGACAAACCTAGCCCGGACTCTTCATGAATACCTGCTGCGTCGTCCGATCCACTTGCCCGGCGGGGCTTTTCTCGTTCGGCCTCCTCGACGGACTGCAAGTACGCCTACGTCGGCCTTACGTGCGAGAAACCCCGGCGGGCTTCAGTCTCGAACGCCTCGCGACGGCATTCATGAAAAGTCTGGGCTAATTCTGAGCAAGAGCAATGCCGTGAGCCCCGTATCAATGTCGTGCCCCTCCCACACCATCCTTAAGCGATGTTGAGAAGGTGCGGCTGAACTCTCCTGGAGCTTGCAGGCTCCAAACTTTTAGTTTCCCCATCATCGGAAAGAAGATGCGCGGCTTGCCGCGCGGTTGGAGCGGGTAAGTACGGATGGATTGTCCCGTAGGAGACATTTTGTCCTCTTCGAGTTGACCCTGCAGCGATGCGACAACAGGGTCGACAATGTAAAACCGGCACTCCGAGCAGTCCAACATGCTCCTTTTTTCCGGAAACCGAAGGCCCAGCTCTTGCTAATCCTGCTTACGAACTTATGAACCAGGACTTTATGAACTAGGAGGAACGATCATGACCAATTCACAGCGTGGCTACTCCATGAGGGGCGCCATCCACACCGCTCTCGTCATTGCCGCATCATGGATGTCGCTGGCACAGATGCCTGGGCTCTCATTCGCCGCCGGCGCGGATCACTCAGAGAAAGGCGAGAAAGCTCAGCTGCGTGAAGATGCCAAGCGCATGCTTGAAGGAAATCGTTCGGTGTTAGGGAAGGTCCAAGCCGTGACCTCGGATCAGATCAAAGTGGACATAGGGGAAGTGCAACCTCGATTCCTTCCGCTCAAACAGGCGGAGCAAAAGGGATTCTCAACGATCAAGGAGGGGGATGACCTCATTGTGGTTTTGAATGCGCAGAATCTTCTCGTGGATTACCATCCCTTGGACGGAGAGTCGAGCGCCCACACTATCATTCGAGGTGAAATCGCACAGAATTTGCCCGTCGGGCAGGAAACCGTGGTGGTACGATCCCACGGCAAAGAGCAATCCTTTATGATTCGTTCGCAGGCGCGCAGCAAAGTAGCAGCTATTCCGGTGGGAACCACCGCTGTTTTTCTGCTCGATGAAACCAATCAGATCGCCGATGTGGGGTTTTCGAGTCAGCAGGCCAACGGACAGCATTCGACGGACCAGAAGTCCCCGATCAAGGGTGCGCACAAACAGATCGACGGAACCGTGACCGCTCCGCTCGAATCCAATCGCATCACCATTCGAACCGGCAGCGGTGCTGAAAAACCCTTCGAGGTTCGGGAAATCCTCCAACAGAAGATTGCCGGCCTTCGTAAAGGTGATGCCGTCATTTTGCTGGTTGATACTGACAACAAGGTCATCGATGTGGCGATTCCGCCGGCGTCTCGCTGACCAACATCCGTTACGGTGTCGGAGCTATCCGACACCGTAACCTGTGGCCATGCCGTACTGGCGCAGTTTACGGAGCAGAGTTTTTCGGTGGATGCCCAACACGGAGGCTGCTCGACCCAGATCCCGTTCATGGGAATCCAGAACGCGCAGGATGTGATCACGTTCGAGATCTTCCAGCGTGACCCAACCCTGGGCGCGTGAGACGGCTTGCGGCTTGACGGATTTGACGCTGACAGGCAAATCTTCGGGGCAAATCACCGAGTAGGGGCTTAAGGCCACGGCCCTCTCGATCGCATGCTCCAATTCGCGGACGTTACCGGGCCACCAATATTGACTTAAGAGTTGCATGGCATCCGTGGAAATTTCTGTGACGGGGGGAGTTTTCGAGGCGCCATAGGTTTGAACGAACATCTGCGCCAGCAAAGGAATGTCCTCTGACCGCTCTCGCAAAGGCGGAATCTCGATGGTCACGACATTCATGCGGTAGTAGAGATCCTCGCGAAACGTGCCGGCTTTGACCAGAGGTTCGAGGGGGGTTTTCGACGCCGCGATTATTCGGACATCCAGCGTAGTGGATGCGTTGCTGCCGACTCGGCGGATCTCCTTTTCCTGGATGACTCGCAGCAACTTCCCTTGCAAGGCCGGTGAGAGATCCGCGACTTCATCCAAGAAACAGGTCCCGAGATGAGCCTTCTCCAGCAAACCTTTTCGCGCCGATACGGCGCCGGTAAACGATCCTCGTTCGTGGCCGAACAGCTCGGACTCGAGCAGCGTTTCGGCCAAGGCGCCTCCATCGACGGTAATAAAAGGGCCGGGGCTCCGAGGCCCGCTGTCATGGATCGCCCGGGCAATGAGTTCCTTGCCGGTGCCGCTTTCGCCTTGGAGCAAGACAGTGGTATCCGTCTGCGCGACCCTGGCCACAGCTTTGTAGACGTTCACCATGGCCGAACTGCTCCCGACCAAATTGTCGAAGGCGGTTCTTGGTTTCGGCGGATCGGGATGGATCGGAATCGGAGTGGAAGCTTGCCTCTGGTCGAGCGCGCGACGCGCCACCCGCCGAACTTCGTCGGCCATAAAGGGCTTGCTGAGGTAGTCGAATGCTCCGGCCTTGAGCCCTTCCACCGCCGTTCGCAGCGAGCCATAGGCCGTCATGAGCACCACCGGTATGTCGTTCGACCGCTCACGCAATTGGGCCAGAAACGTCAACCCGTCCACCTGCGGGAGCTGCAAGTCGGTGAGGATGAGATCGGCGGACGACGTTTCAAGGTGACCGTGCGCGGCTCGTGGATCACCGGCGGAAGAAATGTCATATCCTTCCTTCGAAAGGATGTCCCGCAGCACAAGCACTGTCTCGGGGTTGTCGTCGACAATTAGAATTCGCGCTGGTGATGTCATAGGTTGTTCCATGAAAAAAAGGATGAGACTACCGCCACGATACAACCCGTAGGGTACCCTGGGAGAAATGATTGCGGACCTGGATGAAACCCTGGTTGAGAAAACCAGTCAGTTACCGGTCAGTTCGGAGGACGTCGGTGGCTCGAAGGTCGACATATGTCCAGGTCGCTCTAACAGGCTGCGAAAAACTCGATTTTCCATATCGCCGCGATCAGCTCAGGTGGCATGCTGGTATCAGAATAGCGCACAGGATGCGCAAAATGGCGACCTCCTTACCCGCCCGACCCCGGCGCGTCAAAGACGCGCCCTGTCCCAGGCAAGGCCGCAGCGAGGTCCACGGCGCGAAGAAGAATGAGCGCCACATCTGCGGACGGGCGTGAGCCGGTGAGCGCCCAGTGTCCTAGCGGCGAATCGGTCCTTCTTCCCGCCCACCCTGAACCTGCCGGGACAGGCTCTGTTCCCATGGCCGTACGGTGAGCCACTGGACGATGCGAGAACGCCACTGGCGGACTTTTTCCGCATCCTGCTACAGGGCGCGGCTTATGTTCTCGATGGGTGGCGGCAGGTCGGCCGTGATTCCTGCCCGAGATCCTCTCCCGTTCCGCCGACGGCGTATTCGATCATCCGCCGCGCTATTTCGCATTCGCCCATGATCACGAGTTCCGCGCCATGACGTTTCAGGTGCTCCACTTCGACATCGGAATGGGCGCGCGCCAGGATCGGCAGGGTCGGGTTCAAAAATCGCGCGCGCGCAATGACCTGTCCTGCTTGGAAAGCGTTGGGAACGGCGCTAATGAGCAAGCGGGCCTGCGCCACATTGGCTGACTCCAGAATACCTGCTGCATCTGCCTTGCCTAGAATCGCCTCTATGCCTTCTCCCCGCAATCCATTCACGATCATGGCGTTTTCATCGATCACGATAATGGAGTCGTGCGCTTCCAATAGCGCGGCCCTGACGAGGCTTCCGACGCGTCCGTGGCCGACCAAAATCACATGGTCCTTCGCCGAAACCGGCCTGTTCGAGGCGCGTTCTCTCCTTCCAGTCCTGGGCTGAACGGATTCCAGCGCCGCAAATAAGAATGGATTGATGACGATCGACAGGATGGCACCGGCCAGGATGACGCCGCGGCCATCGGCCGACAACAAGCGCAGCGTAACCCCCACTTGCGCCAGCATGAACGCAAATTCTCCGATCTGCGCCAGGCTGACCGAAATCGTCAACGCGGTTTTTCGAGGATACCCGAACGCGAGGACGATCAGCCATGCCACGAATGACTTCCCGACGACGATGATCAAGAGCGTGGCCAGGACGGCCCAGGGATGCCGCACCAGAATACTCGGGTCGAACAGCATGCCGACCGACACGAAGAACAGCACGGCAAAAGCGTCTCTCAGCGGAAGGGTGTCGGCGGCCGCCTTCTGGCTCAGTTCGGACTCATTGAGGATCAATCCGGCAAAGAAGGCGCCCAGGGCAAACGACACATCGAAAAGCGCCGCGGACCCGAAGGCAACCCCGAGCGCAATGGCCAGAATCGCGAGGGTAAACAATTCGCGCGACGCCGTTTCGGAGACCTTGTCGAGACACCAGGGAATCAGGCGCCTGCCGACGATCAGCATCAGCGCGATGAACATACCGATCTTGGCGAACATCACTCCGACGGCCATCGCCAGCGGCCAGAGCTGAATGTCCGCTTGACCGGCTACGCCGCCAAGCGCGCCTGACAAAGCCGGCACCACCACCAGGGCAACCACCATGGCGATGTCCTCCACGATCAGCCAGCCGACCGTAATTCGCCCCTCCTGGGTGTCGATCAAACGGTGTTCTTCGAGCGCGCGCATGAGGACGACCGTGCTGGCGGTGGAAAGAGCCAGGCCGAACATGAGCCCTGTGCCATGTGACCAGCCGAGTCCATAATGTGCCGCGGCCCAGCCGAGCGCAGTCGCGATGAAGATCTGAGCCACCGCTCCTGGAACAGCGATTTTTCGCACGGCCATCAAGTCGCCGATGGAGAAGTGCAGCCCCACCCCGAACATCAACAGCACGACGCCCACTTCCGCCAATTCCGGCGCCAGCGACGAGTCGGCGACAAAGCCGGGGGTGAAGGGCCCGATAACCACTCCGGCGAGCAGGAAGCCGACGATGGGGGCCACGCCGAGGCGCTTCGCCATCAGCCCGAATAGAAAGGCCGTGACGAAGGCTCCAACCAACAGGGAGATGAGGGCGTGCGAGATCATTTCGATCTACTACCCATGGCAACACCCTCCGCTGGAAACCACCGGCGCCGTCTCCCGAAGGAGCAGCTGTCCCGCCAGGGAACGCAGGCTTCCACCATGTGGGTACGGCACCACGAGGGTTCGGAAGCTCCGCTGGTCTCGTGACGCTTGTCCGTCCCTGGGCATAACTTAAACCCGCCCGGCGCCCACGAGCGGAACACGGTGTCCGGCAGGACAAGACGCTGGAGGACGTTTTATAGTTCAGCGATCGGGCAACGTCAATTATCGAATGATTATCGTGCGTTACCGAGAGACGAGCGATCGGTCTCGCTTCTCACGCGCGGAGAGTCTGAGCGGCCGAGGCCGGGAAGATCATCCGGCAACGGAGCGCGTGAGGTGATTCGTCGGCGCAGACCCGCCTGCCCCAGCAGATAGGCGCTGACCGGGGCGGTGATGAACAGAAAGAGCATGATGAGGAGTTCACGCAGGCTGAAGTCCCGGCCGGCGGCATGGACAATGGCGGCCAGCAACATGCCGCCGACACCCAACGTCGTGGACTTCGTCGGGCCATGCAGGCGCATGAAAAAATCAGGCAGGCGAACGAGGCCGATCGCGCCGACGAGAAGGAAGAAGCTGCCGACCAGCATGAGCAGCGAAACGATGATGTCCGGCATGGTTACTCTCCAATGTTGCCGCGGGCAAGATAGCGCGCCAATGCCACGGTCGACACGAATCCGATCATCGCGATCAGCAGCGCCGCTTCGAAGAACAGCGCAGTGGACTGGTGTATGCCCATGACGATCAACAGCGCGATGGTGTTGATGTAGAGCGTATCGAACGCCAGGACACGATCAACGGGGTCCGGACCGCGCAACAGGCGCAAGGTACAGCAAGCCATCGCGAGCGCGATGGAACCGAAGGCGATCGAGAGCGCGACGGTCAACATTCCAACATCTCCATGATGGGGCGTTCGTAGCGCTGCTTGATCGTGGCGACGAAATGCTTTTCGTCTTCGAGGTGGAGCACGTGCAAGAGTAATGTGCGGGTATCCGGCGTGACCGCGATCGACAGCGAGCCGGGAACGATGGACACGATGCCGGCCAGCAGCGCGATGGCATGCGGATGAGTCACGGCGAGCGGCACGCGCACGAAGCCCGGCTTCAGGCGCGCGACCGGCCCGAGCACCAGGCGCGCGACCGCGATGTTCGCCAGCAGGATATCCCACGCGACCAATCCGGCGAGACGTAAGGCGGTGCCGGTCGAGCGAATTCCCGGCAGCTCGCCGAGAAACGGCGCTGTCAGGTGTGGAATGGCGAACGCCAGGACGAGCGCCAGGGCGATCTGAGCCGGTGACATCTCCGTCAGGATGAGCCAGCAGGTCGCGAGCGCCAGCGACAGCACCGGAAATGGAAGCGCCTTGTTCACCGCAGACCTACTGCCGTATGGGACCGGACCAGACCATCTCGCTGGGGACCGAGCAC
>JAJONL010000232.1 GCA_021323395.1 Nitrospira sp. | reverse complement strand
GCCTGACGTTTGGCATTCGGCGAGTATCGCCGTTCCATGAGGACTTGGTGGTCCCGAATGTTGCTGCAGATAAGCCAACGCATCGGCGTTGGTCGAGCCAGTTGACGGCCTGTACCGCAGCTTTCTTCCGAATGAACGCGTCCGCAGGCAGGTTTGAAGGCGGTCGATGTCGAGTCGATCAACGGCCGATGCGGAAGGACCGTTAGCGGAATCGCCCACGGCGTCCTCGTTGGGCGGAGAGATCCATGCTGAGGTTGGCAGCGGGCGCTGAGTGCGTCAGGGCGCCGACCGAGATGAAGTCGGCTCCGGCCTGGGCCATGTCTCTGACGGTCTGCAGCGTGATGCCCCCTGAGACTTCGACCAATGCTCGTCCCTTGATGAGAGTGACGGCCTTTTGGACGAGAGCCGGGGACATGTTGTCGAGCAAGATAATGTCGGCTTTACCCGCCAACGCTGCTTTGACTTCCGGTATGGTCTTGGCCTCCACCTCGATGCGCAGCCCATGCGGCGCCGCGGTGCGAGCCAGCCGGCAGGCCGCCGCCACATCGACTCCAGTCGAGCCCAATAGCGCCAGGTGATTATCCTTGATGAGCAGGCCATCGCCGAGAGAAAAGCGATGGTTCTTTCCGCCGCCCAATCGAATGGCCCATTTTTCCAGCGTCCTGAGTCCCGGTGTGGTCTTGCGCGTATCGAGAATCTTGGTCGGATAACCGCGGACGGCGGCACAAAACTGCGCCGTGAGCGTGGCAATGCCGGACAGCCGTTGCAGAAAATTCACGGCGACCCGTTCCGCCTTCAATAGTGCTCGTGCATCGCCCTGTACTACCAAGACGCGGGCCTCCGCCGGGACGGTGCTTCCATCATTGATCGTTTTGGTAATGTGCAACGAAGAGTCCAGGGTCAGAAAAACTTCCCGTGCCACGGCTACTCCGGCTATGGTCATGCGGTGGTGGGCGACGATCGTGGCCCTTGCTGGAATGGCACGGTGAAACAGTGCGTTGGTGGTGACGTCGCCATGGGACAGATCTTCGTCGAGCGCCTGCTGGACCGCTCGCCGAATGATCCGGATGTCAGGTGGAGTGGTGGATTCTTTGTTCAAGGGTGATTTGTTGAAGCGCTTGTTCAAATAAACGAATCATGCGGGATTCACGGGTGAGGCGTTCCTGGTGATCGGTTACCACCTCGGGCGGAGCTTTAGCGACGAATTCAGAATTGCCTAGCTTCTGTTGTGTCCGACCCACTTCTTTCTTGAGTGACTCTATCTGTTTCAGGACATTCTCTTTTGCCTTATGCAGATCGATTGATTCCATATGTTCCAGGGTCCTACACATATCGACTGAACCACGCGTCAGAACGAGAAAGTGAGGCATGGTGGTTTCGGGAGTGGTGCCTATCATCAGGTGGTCAATGTTTCCTAGATGTTCTATGAGCTGTCTATGTTTCAGAAGGATTGAACGAGTTTGTTCCGCCTTCGCATGTCCTTTGAAGTGGAGGCGTTGTCCTGCAGGATAATTGAGGATTCCGCGAGCCAGATTCGTCAGCTCCACGCACTCCTCAACTGTAGCGAATTCTTCTTCCGCTTCTTTTGAATCCCAATCCGAACGGGCTGTCGGATAGGGTTGGCGGACGATGCTCGCACCTTCATGGGGCAGTGTGTGCCAGATCTCTTCGGTGATGAACGGCATGAAGGGATGGAGGAGAGCAGGCTTGATCATCTCGATGTACTTGTCACAGTACTCGTGCCAGATGAATTGATACAGGGCGCTTGAGGCGCGATCAAAACGATACTCTTCCAACTCCTGAGTGACCGTGCGAATCGTGGCGTTCAGGCGGCTGAGAATCCAGCGATCGGGAAACGATCGTTGATCCGGTGTGACCTCGGCTCGTTCACCATCCAGGTGCATGAGCAGGAAGCGGGCTGCGTTCCAGATCTTGTTCGTGAAGCGACCTGGGGACGCCATTGCGGCCAGGGTAAACCGCAAGGCGTCGGTGCCATATTGCTCCATGACATGCAAGGGGTCGATGACGTTGCCTTTGGACTTGCTCATCTTCTGCCCTTCGGCATCCCGGACCAGCGCATGGATGTACACGTCGCGAAACGGCACCTCACCCATGAACTTCAAGCCCATCATGATCATGCGCGCGACCCAGAAAAAGAGAATGTCCAGCCCGGTGACCAGGGTGGAGGTAGGATAATAGGTCTTCAGTTCCGCGGTCTGCTGTGGCCAACCTAAAGTAGAAAAAGGCCAGAGGGCGGAAGAGAACCAGGTGTCCAGCACGTCGGGGTCCTGTACCAATGCATCTGAATGGCCCTTGGCACAGGCTCCCGGTTTGGTTTTCGCCACAATCACAGTTGCGTCGGACGGAATCAGGGGTGCCCCATCGGAGGACCGACGCAAAAACGGGCTTCCATAACAGGTCTCGCAATACCAAGCGGGGATTTGATGGCCCCACCAAATTTGGCGAGAGACGCACCAGTCTTTGATGTCTCGCATCCAGCCGAGATAATTGTTCTTCCAAGCCTCAGGGATGATCCGGACCCGTCCATCCTCGACTGCTTGAATCGCCGGTTCAGCGAGTGGCTTGATGTTGACGAACCACTGATCGGATAGCAGAGGCTCTACCACCGTTTTACAGCGATAACATTTGCCGAGCGCCATCTTGTGGGGCTCAGCCTTCTCAAGCAAGTCTTGATCGATGAGCAACTGTTCGATCTTGGGCCTGGCTTTGGCGACGGAGAGTCCTTCGACTGCCTCCATGACATTCGGCTCGGCCAGCGCGCCTTCCACACGCAGGTTGGCGTGGATATCCATGATTTTGAGGCGAGGCAGCGCATGCCGCATTCCCGCTTCAAAGTCGTTGAAGTCATGTGCCGGCGTGATCTTGACGGCTCCGGTACCGAACTCCCGGTCCACGAGGATCGAATCACCCACAATGGGAATCGTACGTGTGGTCAGCGGAAGCCGGACTCGTTTGCCGATGAGATGGCGGTAGCGCTCGTCTTCGGGGTGTACGGCCACAGCCGTGTCGCCCAGCATGGTTTCGGGGCGTGTGGTGGCGACCAGGAGAAATTGCGATGGATCGTCGGCGAGGGGATAACGAATTGTGTAGAGCTTGCCGGTGATCTCTTCATGCTCGACTTCGATGTCGGAGAGCGCCGTCAGGCACCGCGGGCACCAATTGATCAGTCGTTCGCCGCGATACAACAGGCCGTCTTCATGTAATCGGACGAACACTTCTCGGACCGCTTCGGAGAGCCCTTCGTCCATGGTGAACCGTTGGCGATCCCAATCGCATGAGGCGCCCAGCCGTTTGAGCTGAGAGATAATCGTCCCGCCGGATTTCTCTTTCCATTGCCAGACACGATCGAGAAAAGCCTTCCGTCCGAGCGCCTCCCTAGTGGTACCTTCCGCTTGTAGTTGGCGTTCGACGACATTTTGGGTGGCAATGCCCGCATGGTCCATGCCCGGCATCCAGAGCGTGTTGCGTCCCTGCATACGTCGCCAGCGAATCAAAATATCTTGAAGGGTATTATTCAGCGCGTGGCCGACGTGGAGAGAGCCGGTGACGTTCGGGGGAGGGATCACGATCGAGTAGGGCTGTCCTGAATCGGTCGGGTTGGCATGGAACAGGCCGGCGTCGATCCAGCGCTGAGACCAGCGATCTTCGACGTCGTGCGGGCTGTAGGTCTTTTCGAGTTGTGGGATGGACATGGTCTGAACAGGAT
>JAJONL010000023.1 GCA_021323395.1 Nitrospira sp. | reverse complement strand
GGTCCGATACGGTTTGCCCGCTTTATGGATCTGGCGCTGTATCATCCGCAGTTCGGCTATTACGTTCGTCCGGTCGATGGCCCCGTTCAGGAGCGCATCGGATGGTCGGGCGACTTTTACACCAGCTCCGACGTGCATCCGATTCTCGGGCGGGCCCTGGCGAAACAGGCCCAGCAACTCGATGCGCTACTCGGCCATCCCGATCCATTGACCGTGGTGGAGATGGGACCGGGCAAGGGATTGCTGGCGCGGGATTTTCTGGCCTCCTGTCAGAACGCTCCCGCAGACCTCATCCATCGTCTTCGTTACATCTTGATCGAGCGCAGCCCGTCGATGCGGATGCTGCAACAGACATCGCTGGCCCCTTGGCTCGGGCACACCGGACGCGTGACCTGGATCGACCGCCTGGAAGATCTGCCGTCGGACAGCATCACCGGCCTCTTTTTCTCCAATGAACTGGTGGATGCGTTTCCCGTGCATCGCATCGCGGTGATCGACGGAAAGCCCCAAGAAATGTACGTGGACTGGCGCGACGATCGATTCACCGAAGTCTACCGCCCCCTGTCCAATGAGCTGGCGACGTACTTACAGGCAGGCGCCATCTCGCTTCCGGATGGCTATCGAACTGAAATCAATCTCGATGCGATCAGCTGGATGAAACAAATCGCGCAGGTGATGGCTCGTGGTCTGGTCCTGACGATCGATTACGGCCACACGTCTGACGACCTCTATGGACCGGACCGCAAGACCGGCACGTTCCTTTGTTATTACCGTCAAACCACCACGGACAATGCCTTTGACCGAGTGGGGGACCAGGATATGACGGCCCATGTGGACTTTACCGCCCTGGCCAAGGCTGGACAGGCGGCGGGGCTGGATGTGACCGGTTTTACCAATCAAATGAGTTTCCTGATCGGCCTGGGCGCCGAGCACCTGCTGGAATCGCTTCCGCCGGAATCGCCGGAATTTTTTGCCGCCATTCACCTCCTTCGACCGGACGGCATGGGGCGAACCTTCAAAGTCCTGGTCCAGCATAAGAACATGCCCCAGCCGGAATTGGACGGGCTGAAGTTCCAGCCGTTCTTCGGATCGATTTTGGCAGCGCAGTCGGCCGCATAGCGGGAACCCAACAAAGGATGATGGATACCGTGCGAACCGGCGCTTCACGCTTCACACTTCACGCTTCACGGATACGCCATGGGTAGCGAAGCCGCTCCGCTGAATTACATTCCGATTCTAATTTTTATCGTGATCGCGTTCGCCTTCAGCGCGGTCCAATTGCTCGTGGGGCGAATTGCTCGGCCAAACCGTCCTTATCGCGCAAAGCTCACGCCTTATGAGAGCGGCAGCCCCTTGTTTTCGGACGCGCGTGTGCAGTTTCCGATTCGTTATTACATCATCGCGATGCTGTTCGTGATTTTCGACATCGAAATCGTGTTCATGTTTCCCTGGGCGGTCGCATTTAAGAAACTGGGGCTGATAGGCTTGGTCGAGATGGGTGTGTTCATCGGGATCCTGGTCGTCGGGTTCTGGTATGCCTGGAAAAAGGGGGCGTTGGAGTGGGATTGAATATGGGCGTGGAAGAAGAGGCATCCGGCATCGGACACGGCCGGCTCACCGTCTCGCCGGCGTGCGCAGACATGACGCTCCTTATTCGTCGCGTCGCGCACCTCGCGGAACGCGCGCCTCAGAAGGCCTCGTTCGACGCGCGCAGTAAAGGGCAGACCGCTCATCCCCTGCAACTGGGGAGAGAGAGGAAAAGGCTATGAGCGTTCTAGAACGCCAACTCGATGCCAATATCATGACGACGAATCTCGATGCCCTCGTCTGCTGGGCGCGCAAGTCTTCCTTGTGGCCCATGACGTTCGGTTTGGCCTGTTGCGCCATTGAGATGATCGCGAGCGTGTCCTCGCGTTATGACATCGATCGGTTCGGCGCCGGCGTCTTCCGTGCCTCGCCCCGCCAATCAGACTTGATGATCGTGGCAGGAACCGTCTGCCGGAAGATGGCGCCGGTCATCCGCCGAATTTACGATCAGATGCCGGAACCGCGTTATGTCATCTCCATGGGATCCTGTGCGACCTCCGGCAATCACTACAACAGTTACGCCGTCGTCCAGGGAGTGGACCAAATCGTACCGGTCGATGTCTATATCGCAGGCTGCCCGCCCCGCCCGGAAGCGTTGCTGGACGGCCTCTTGAAACTGCAACAAAAGATCCAACGCGAACGGGTCTTCGTGAAATGAGCCGCGGATAATGCAACCCCTGCTTGAACGACTCATGACCGCCTTCCCGGAGGCCATCCGCGCCGTCGAAGTGGACACCGCGCGAAATGAGGTGACGGCCCGCGTCGCCGCCGTTCGGATCGTCGACATCGCGCGCTGGCTCCATGACACCCCGGAAGCCTCGTTCGACCATATCACCGACATTTGCGCCGTGGATTATCCTGGCGACTCGGAACGTTTTGAGGTCGTGTACCAGCTGCTCTCGCTGCCGCATCGCCGGCGCCTCAGGGTCAAAGCGCGCGTCACCGAGGAGGCTCCGGAAATCGCCTCCGTCACCGGTATCTGGAAGGGCGCCGAGTTTATGGAGCGTGAGGTGTACGATCTCATGGGCATTACTTTCGTGGGACACCCTGACCTTCGGCGCATTCTTCTGCCCGAGGACTACGAGGAAGGCCATCCGTTACGCAAGGACTTCCCGACTGAAGGTCGCGGCTGGCGCAGTTCCTTCCCCTTTATTCCGCGCCTGGACGAACCACCCGAGGAACAAACGGAGGGAGAGGTCCCCGACAAAGACAAACAGGTCTTCCTGGCGACCGCACCGGCGGAAAGAACCCTCCGACGGGAAGAATTGCTGCTGAATATGGGCCCGCAACATCCCAGCACCCACGGCGTGCTCCGGGTGGTGTTGGAGTTGGACGGCGAACGGATCGTGAAGGCCACGCCAGACCTGGGGTATCTGCATCGCGGAGTCGAGAAGCTGGCCGAGGGTCTCCATTATATGCAGATCATTCCGCACACCGATCGGCTTGATTATGTCTGCGCCATGACGAACAACTACGCCTACGTGCGCGCGGTGGAAAAACTCCTGGACATCACGGTACCTGAACGGGCGGAATACATCCGCACCATCGTCGCGGAGATGCAACGGATCGTGGGGCATCTATTCTGGCTGGGCACGCAAGCGCTCGACATCGGGGCCATGACCGTCTTCTTTTGGACCTTTCGCGAGCGCGAAGTGCTGTTGGATATGTTCGAAAAATTGTGCGGCGCGCGTCTGACGCTGAATTACTACCGCATCGGCGGCGTGGACAGCGACTTCACTCCTGATCTGGTGGCCCGGTTGAAGGCCTTTTTGCAAACATTTCCCGACAAGGTCAACGAGTACAATCAGTTGCTCATGTCCAATCGGATATGGATGGGACGAACGAGAAACGTGGCCGTCATTTCCGCGGAAGATGCGATTAACTTTGGCCTCACCGGCCCGACCCTGCGGGGATCCGGCGTCGACTACGACGTGCGCAAGTACGAACCATATGGCGCCTACAATAAAGTCGAGTGGGAAGTGCCCATCGGCAAACATGGCGATACCTATGATCGCTACTGGGTCCGCATGGAGGAAATGCGGCAAAGCGCCCGCATTATCACGCAATGCCTGGACCAGCTGCCGGAAGGGTCGATCATCGCGGATATTCCGCACGTGGTTCCCCCACCCAAGGCCAAGGTCATGCGCGACATGGAGAGCCTGATTCACCACTTCATTATTTTTACGCAGGGCTTCAAACCGCCGAAGGGCGAAACCTACTGCGGCACGGAAGTGCCAAAGGGAGAGCTCGGCTTCTTCATCGTCAGCGACGGGAGCCCGCGGCCCTACCGGCTGAAAATTCGCGCCCCCTCGTTCATTCACATGGGCGCGTTCGACCATATGGCCCGCGGATATTTGATCTCGGACATCATCACGATCTTCGGGACCTACGACATCGTGATGGGAGAATGTGATAGATGAGGGGTCGCGAGCCAGGTGTTCGCTGTGCTCGCGCAACGCGCGCCTCAGAAGGCCCCGTTGGACGCGCGCACGTTGGAACACCATGGCTCACTCTGCTTTGGTGAAGAGATATGTTGAAGGAAAAATACAATGACGAAATAGCCGAGATCTTAGCTCGGTATCCGGTGAAACGGTCCGCGCTGTTGCCGCTGCTGTATCTTGCACAACGGGAACAGGGCTATGTGACGGAACCGGCCATGCAGGAAATCGCCGGAATATTGAAGCTGACCCCACCGCAGGTGTATGAAACGGCGACGTTTTACACGATGCTCAACCTGAAACCGGTGGGGAAGTTCCACATTCAGGTCTGTAAATCACTGATGTGCGCGCTCGTCGGGTCAGACCAGCTCATTGGTTGGATCCACGCGAAGCTGGGCATCAAGCCGGGGGGAACGACGGCGGATAAACTTTTCACCTTGAGCGCCGTCGAATGCCTGGCCGCTTGCGGGACCGCTCCGATGATGCAAATCAACGATGACTATTATGAACGGCTGACCGAAGACAAACTCGACCATATTCTGGCGGATTTGCGTCAGACGGGCGTCTCGTCGCTGAAGACGGGGCCTTTTATGTGGCCTGAGCCGAGTGGGGCAAAGAGCTGATAACCGATGGCACATGGCGTATGGTTGGAACAGAGAAACACATCCCTGCCATCAGCCATACGCTATAAGCCATAAGCTCTGGAGTTAAGATGCCGAAGCACGAGCCGATTCTCCTCAAAAACATGTTGCAGCCCGGGTACAGGGGTTCGCTGGCGGATTATGAACGCGCCGGCGGATACCAGGCGCTACGAAAAGTACTGGGGAAGGTAAGTCCCGCGGATGTGACCGCCACCGTCATGAAGTCGGGCCTGCGCGGACGCGGCGGCGCTGGATTTCCCACCGGCGTCAAATGGGGCTTTCTCCCCAAGGACTACCAAGGGCCGCGCTACCTCTGCTGCAACGCGGACGAGAGCGAACCGGGCACCTTCAAGGATCGCCAGCTGATCGAACGTGATCCCCATCAATTGATCGAAGGCATTGTGATCGCCTGCTACGCCATCGGCGCCGCCAGCGCCTACATTTACATTCGCGGCGAATTTGTTCTCGGAGCCAAGATCCTTGAACAGGCACTTGCAGAAGCCCGGGCGGCCGGTTATGTCGGCAAACATATTCTCGGCAGCGACAGCACCATCGATGTCTGGGTCCACCGTGGCGCCGGCGCCTACATTTGCGGCGAGGAAACGGCGCTCTTGGAATCGCTCGAAGGCAAGCGCGGCCTCCCCCGCGTCAAGCCTCCGTTTCCTGCCACCCATGGACTCTACAACAAACCGACCGTGGTCAATAACGTGGAAACGCTGGCCAATCTGCCGCACATCATGAACCGCGGCGCCGAATGGTTCGCCTCTATCGGCTCGCCGCCGAAAAGCACCGGCACCAGGGTCTTTTGCGTGAGCGGCCATGTGGCGCGGCCCGGCAATTACGAAGTCCCCATGGGTATTACCTTCCGGGAGTTGATCTACGAACAGGCCGGCGGTATGCGGTCGGACAAGAAGCTCAAAGCCTTTATCCCAGGCGGAGCCTCGGCGCCTTTTCTGACCCCCGATCACCTGGACGTGAAGCTGGATTTTGAATCGGTGGCGCAGGCTGGATCGATGTTGGGCTCGGGCGGCGTTACGGTCATGGAAGAAGGCACCGACATGGTGTGGGCGGCATTGCGCCTGATGGAATTTTTCTACCACGAGTCTTGCGGCAAGTGCAGTCCTTGCCGGGAGGGCAGCTCCTGGCTCGTTCAGATCATGCGCCGGATCGTCAACAAACGCGGCCAGATGTCAGACCTTGAAACTCTGACCGACCTGTGCAAGAACATCGCCGGACGCACGGTCTGCGCATTCGGAGACGCTGAGGTAGCCCCGATCATGAGCACGCTCAAACATTGGCGGCACGAGTATGTCACCTTGATCCATGCGGCCGAGGCGGCGAACTTGATCAGGCCGGAACCGGTGGGGACGAAACAGTGACGTACCTCGTGAAGCGTATCTCGTCGTTCGAGTGGGCCGACAACGAACTGAACGACTGCTTCGCACCATTCACAACGCTTCACCCTTCACACTTCACGAACGACGGATCGTATGCCTGAGACACCAACAGACACAGTTCGCCTCACCATCGACGGCACCACGGTCGCGGTCCCTAAGGGTACCCTCGTCATCGAGGCGGCCAGGCGCGTGGGTGTGATGATCCCGCACTTCTGTTATCACCCCAAACTGAAGCCGGATGCCAACTGCCGCATGTGCCTGGTGGAAGTGGAGAAAATGCCCAAGCTCCAGACGGCCTGCAGCACACCGGTCGCCGAAGGCATGTCCGTGCGGACCGCCACGACCGTCGTGGATGATGCGCACAAATCGGTCTTGGAATTCATCCTGGCCAACCATCCGCTCGATTGCCCGGTCTGCGATCAAGGCGGCAAGTGCGACCTGCAGGACTTCTCGCATCAATATACGCCGACGACCAGCCGCTTTACGGAAACCAAACGCATCTTTCAGAAGGAATACTTCAGCCCGCTCATCGAAACGCAGATGAACCGCTGCGTGCAGTGTTTGCGCTGCGTCCGGTATTGCGATGAAATCATGGACGTCAAGGCGCTGGCCCCGGTCGGACGCGGCACCATGACCGAGATCAAACATTTCGCGGCCCATCAGCTCGATTGCGAATTTTGCGGAGGCTGCGTGCAGATTTGCCCTGTCGGGGCCATCGTGAGCCGTCTCTCCATGTACGAATATCGGCCCTGGATGTTGAAGCGGGCCGATACCATCTGCACCTTTTGCGGGGACGGTTGCCGGATCACCGTGCAGACCAAGGAAAACGAACTCATCGAGGTCAACTCGGCGCACGAAGCGGGCCGGAACAATGGGGACCTCTGCGCGCGTGGCTTCTTCGGCTTCCGCGCGACCAGTCATCCCGACCGACTCACGCGTCCCATGATCCGCCGCAACGGAACCTTGGTCGAGGCCACGTGGGAAGACGCCTTGGAATATGTTGCCGAACAGGCTCTGCGGGTAAAGCTATCCCATGGTGCGGATGCCTTCGGGGGGCTCATCACCTCCCATTGCACCAACGAAGACCTGTACGTGTTCCAAAAGTTCATGCGCCAGGTCATCGGAACCAACCACATCGACAGCAGCGCGCGATATGGGCACATAAGCGGCGTGCAGGCCTTGCGCCGGGTGCAAGGCACTCACCGTTGGACCATCGCGTTCGAGGACATCGTCGCGGCCGACGCCCTGCTGCTGGTGGGCACCAATATCACCGAAACCAGCCCGATCACCGGTCTCAAGGTCAAAGAAGCCGTCAAGAAACGACAGGCCACGCTCGTGACGTTGGAAACGCTGCAACCGGCTGTGGACAGGCTGAGTAATATCGTCAACCTGGCCTCTCACCATTTCCCGACCTATCCCACGCAATTCGGAAATATGGTCCTCGGATTGATCAAGGCGGTCCTCGACCAAAACTTAGTCGATGCCACCCTGACCCAGCGAGCGCCTGAATTCGTGCAACGGCTCACCGCCACGCTGCAGGGCATCTCTTGGGAATCCTTGGAGGCAGCCGCCGGACAGACGCGCTCCCAGTGGACGGAAGCCGCACAGACCTTGGCCGGAGCGAAACGCCTCGTCATCCTGGCAGGAAGCGGCGTGCTGCGTCAGCCAGGCGGGCAGAGCATCATCACGAATCTCCTCGACCTGCTGATCCTGCTCGGCAAACTCGATAAACCAGGTTGCGGGCTCGGTCCGCTCGCGGAAGAGAACAACGATCAGGGCGCGGTTGAAATGGGCACGGTAGCCGAATTTTTGCCGGGTCCGGTGCCTCTCACCAATCCAGCCGCTCGCGAACGTATCGCGGCAGCATGGCGAGAGGAATTGCCGCGCACCCCCGGCGCGTCCCTCATCGCGATGCTCGACGCGGCTCACAAAGGCACCGTGAAGGCGATGTTTGTCGTGGGAGAAGACCCGATCGGCACCCTGCCTGCTGCGGCCCAAGCCAAAGAAGCCCTGGCGAAACTGGACCTGTTGGTCTGTCAGGAGTTGTTCCTCACCGAAACCGCGGCAATGGCTCACGTGGTGCTGCCGGCCTGCTCGTACATGGAAAAAAACGGCACCTTCACGAACTCCGAAGGCCATGTTCAAGCCGTGCGCCAGACGATCGATCCGGTGGGCGACAGCCGTCCCGATTGGGAAATGTTTTCAGCCATCTCGGTGCTCATGGGTTCTCCGCTCGAATATGGGGATGCGCGGGAGATCCTGAAAGAGATTCGGAGCCTCATCCCCGGTTATGGTCTGCTGGGACCGACGCCGACGACACCCAAAGTGGACCAGACGATACTGGCCCACTATCTGACGAAAGGATCTGCCGAGGATGTGACGGCACGTTATACCCTCGCGCCGGCGCCTCCGGCAGGCGATCAGCCGATCACCTTGATGTTCGTCCAAACGCTGTTTCACTCCGGGAAATTGTCGACTCGTTCCAAGGGACTCCTCGAATTGCAGCAGGAGGGATCTCTCTCAATCAATCCGGCGGATGCCGCCAAGCTGGACCTCACCGATGGAGGACAGGTTCGGATGTCGAACGCGGGCGGCACGGTGACCACCACTGTGAAGGTGCGCGATCGCGTGCCTGCCGGCGTGGTATGGTTTCCGGAACATTTCGACGGCGAGGCCAAGCAGCTCGCCGACTGGACGATTGATCCCCAGGCTCAAATCCCCTATTTTAAGCTCGCGCGCGTGTCTCT
Source organism: Nitrospira sp. (assembly GCA_021323395.1). Lineage (GTDB taxonomy): Bacteria > Nitrospirota > Nitrospiria > Nitrospirales > Nitrospiraceae > Nitrospira_A. Next base: position 17,386 of record JAJONL010000023.1, on the reverse strand, counting down.
CGCGAAGGTCTCGTAGGACGGAACGAGGAGTATTGTCGTTATGGAAATCGGATTGCGCCTGGCAGTGTCGTTAGCTCAGATCGCCGCGGTGATGGGGGTGGTAATGCTGACCGTGATGGTCCTTACCCTGGCGGAACGAAAGGTCCTTGGCTGGATGCAGGATCGCATGGGTCCGATGGAAGTCGGCCCCTACGGCGTGCTGCAACCGATTGCCGACGGGTTGAAACTGTTCTTTAAGGAGGACATCATCCCGGCCGGGGCCAATAAATTTCTCTTCACCCTTGCGCCGATCCTGGCTCTCGTCCCCGCGATGATCGGCTTTGCGGTGATTCCTTTTGGCCCCAGCATGACCATCGAGCTGTTCGGCTTGCAGATCAAACCGTTCGTCATCAGCGACATTAACATCGGCATCCTCTATATTTTGGCCTTCGCTTCGATCGGCGCCTACGGAATCATTCTCGGTGGCTGGGCGTCGAACAGCAAGTATTCTCTCCTCGGCGGTCTCCGCTCCGCCGCGCAGGTCATCAGTTATGAATTGAACGTAGGACTCGCCATCGTCGGCGTGATTCTGCTCTCCGGCTCCCTCAGCCTCGTGAAGATCACGGAGGCGCAGGCCGGCGGATTCTGGAATTGGTACGTCCTCGCCATGCCATTCCCCCAGATTTTCGCCTTCGTGGTCTATGTCATTTCATCAGTGGCGGAAACCAACCGTGTCCCGTTCGATTTACCCGAAGCGGAAAGCGAGCTGGTGGCGGGGTTCTTCACCGAATACAGCGGCATGCGCTTCGCCTTTTTCTTCATCGCCGAATACGCCAACATGATTCTGGTGTCCTGCGTGGCGGCTGCCCTATTCCTCGGCGGGTGGAACGCCCCCTACCCCGGCACCATCCTCGAGTACATCGGCCTGGAACGCATCGCCTGGATGGAAAACGTCGTCTGGTTTGCCGTAAAAGTCTATTTCTTCCTCTTTCTGTTTTTCTGGTTGCGGGCCACGCTGCCGCGGTTGCGGTACGATCAGCTGATGCGGTTCGGCTGGAAGGTGATGTTGCCCATCGCCTTGGGGAACATCGTCCTGACCTCCATCGCCGCCTATTTTTTCCCGCGGTAAGGGAACGGCATGAACGTCGCGATCTCACCAGCGCCCAAACAAAAACAGTCGCTCAGCGACTGGCTGAAGACCTTGACGTTTTACGAACTCCTCGTCGGCATGAAAGCCACGCTCACACACTTGCTCAACTACAAACCGATTACCCTGCAGTACCCGCACGAAAAGCGTATTCTCCCCGACAACTATCGCGGCATGCTCGCGTTGCTGCGCTACGACGACGGGACCGAGAAATGCGTCGGCTGTGATCTCTGCGAGGCCGCCTGTCCTTCCCGCGTGATCAGGGTGGTCAGCGCCGAAGTCCCCGGGGAACCCACGAAGCGGTATTCCAAAGAATATTACATGGATATGACCCGCTGTCTCTTCTGCGGGCTCTGCGTCGACGCCTGTCCCGTCGATGCCTTGGGGATGACACGCGAGTTTGAATGGGCCGTCTACGACAAGCGCCAGCTCCACCTCAACAAGCAACAGCTGCTCGCCATCGGTGACCGTTCCTTTCCCGTGCGGGAAAAACCCCTTGAGCTGCAGCATCCGAATGTGGCGTTTTTCAACGTCGCGTTCAAACATCTCCCGCCAAAGGAGAACTAAATCGCCCGCCTCGCTCTCCGTGATGGCTACCACCCAGAGGAGCGAGTCGCAGCAGGCTGTCATCACAGGGTGGGTACGAGAGCAGGATCAAGACGGTTCGATCTGAGTCGGGATATTCGATAGCACATGGACCACATTTTCTTTTTTTATTTCGCCGGCGTGATCGCAGTCACTTCTCTCTTGGTGGTGGCACTGCGCAATCCGGTTTACAGTGCCCTCGCCCTGTTGATCATGTTCTTCCATGTGGCGGGGCTGTACGTCACTCTCCATGCGGAATTCTTGGCGGCGGTTCAAATCGTGGTCTATGCCGGCGCCATCCTGGTGCTGTATCTCTTCGTCGTGATGCTGCTGAACGTGAAGACCGAGGAACGTTATCACAACCAACTGCCGGTGGCGGGTTTGCTCGGCGTGATGCTCTGTACAGAGGTGATTCTTCTCCTCATTCAATCTCGAACCGCTGCCTCGGCTGTGCCTGGAGACCCGGTCATCACATCCGGCAATACCGAAACGATCGGCGAGGTCCTCTATTCGACCTATTTGTTTCCATTCGAAGTCGCCTCCCTCATTCTGCTGGTCGCGATGATCGGGGCGATTATTCTGGCCAAAAAAGACATCGGCGACACGGTTCAGTAACGATCGATAACCATGGCTGTTCCCTTATCCTATTATTTGATTCTGAGCGGGTTCGTGTTTCTCACCGGCGTGGTGGGAGTATTGATCCGGCGCAACATCATCGTGATACTGCTCTCAGTCGAATTGATGTTGAACGCGACCAATATCAACTTTGTGGCGTTCTCCGAGTATTTCCACAATGTGGCGGGCCAGGTGTTCGTCTTTTTCGCCTTGACCGTGGCGGCGGCTGAGGTCGCCGTAGGCCTGGCCATCATTATTGCCCTTCACCGGGCGAACTCGTCGATCTACGTCGACGATCTCAATTTGTTGAAACGGTAGTCTGACATCTTGCCATGCTCTACACGCTGATCCCATTTCTGCCCCTGTTCGCCTTCCTGATCGTCGGCCTCGGCGAACGATGGATCAAAGACCGGGCGCACCTGGTCGCTGTCCCGGCCATGGTGGGATCCTTCGCGCTTTCGCTGCTCGCGCTGTACGAGGTCGCCCTCGGCCATCTCGTGAACGTGCCCCTGTACACTTGGCTGACCTCGGGCAATCTGGACATCCACATCGCCATTTCGATCGATCGGCTGACCGCGGTCATGCTGGTGCTGGTCACCACCGTCAGCACCCTGGTGCACATCTACACCATCGGCTATATGCATGGAGAGCCGGGATACGCCCGCTTCTTCGCCTATATCGCCCTGTTCACATTTTCGATGCTGATGCTGGTCATGGCAGACAACCTGCTGCAGCTCTTCGTGTTTTGGGAGGCGGTGGGGCTTTGTTCCTATCTGTTGATCGGGCATTGGTACGAACGACCCAGCGCCTGCGCTGCCGCCACCAAGGCCTTCCTAGTCAATCGCGTGGGAGACTTCGGTTTCATCCTTGGCCTGTTTCTCGTGTGGTATTCCTTCGGGTCCCTCGATTACGCCACAGTATTTGCGCAGGCTCAACACGTGGCCTCCACAACGATGAATGTTCTCGGCCCGTTCGGCGGAACCTGGGACGTCTCGGTGATGACGATGATCTGCCTGCTGCTCTTTACCGGAGCGGTGGGAAAATCCGCGCAGGTCCCGTTGCACGTCTGGCTCCCCGATGCCATGGAAGGACCGACGCCGATCTCTGCCCTGATCCATGCCGCCACGATGGTGACGGCCGGCGTCTTTATGGTCGCGCGTTTGTCTCCTCTCTATAACCTCTCGCCTACGGCCATGACGGTCGTCGCCCTCGTCGGCGCGCTCACCATGGTGCTGGGGGCAACCATCGCCCTGACGCAGACTGACATCAAACGCGTGGTGGCCTATTCCACCATGAGCCAGCTGGGTTACATGGTGATGGCCTGTGGCTTGGGCGCCTACGACGCGGGCATGTACCACCTCTTGACCCACGGCGCGTTCAAGGCACTGCTGTTCCTCGGCTGCGGCTCCGTCATCATTGCCCTGCACCATGAACAGGACATGCGGCATATGGGCGGCTTGAAGGACCGACTTCCGGTCACCTATTGGACATTTCTCGTGGGATCCCTCGCACTGGCCGGTTTCCCGCTCACGGCGGGGTTCTTCAGCAAGGACGACATCCTGATCTCGTCCTGGTCCGCCGGCCCCTTGGGCCAGGTCCTGACGATCTGCGGACTACTCACGGCGGGACTCACGGCTTTTTACAGTTTCCGCCTGGTCTTCGTGACTTTCTGGGGTTCGTCTCATGTCGATCCGCACCATGCCGGCCATGTCCACGAGCCCTCGACCACGATGACGGCGCCGCTCATGGTGCTGGCCGTCCTCAGCATCGTCGCCGGCTATCTGGGCATTCCGGCATTTCTGGAACCGGTCTTCCACAGCGCCGGTAGCGCCGCGCACCATGAGGGGCCGGCAGCCTATGGCATTATGGCCCTGGCCACATTGATGGGTCTCTCGGGAATCGGCGCGGCCTACTATCTCTATGTCTTGAATCCCAACTTGCCGGATCGGCTCGCGCATCAGTGGCGCGCGCTCTATGAGTTATCACTCCACAAGTGGTATGTGGATGAAGCGTATGACCGTTCGTTTGTCCGTCCGACCATTTCGGCAGCGAACGGTCTCTGGAAACATGTCGATGTGTCGATCATCGACGGAGCTGTCAACGGGGTGGCGCGCGCCGTTGCCTGGGGAGGCTGGATCGTCCGTCTGACGCAGAGTGGACAAACGCAGCATTACGCACTCGGCATGACGCTGGGAGCCGTGGTCATTTTGACGGTGTATCTGCTGTTTTAGCCGTGAAAGGGAATCAATGGTCCATGGTCGCCGGGGATAGTCTATCCTCTACCGGCTGCGCCATCGGCTCTTGACCGATCATCCATGACGACTTCGTTTCCCTGGCTCAGCCTGATCGTCTTTCTGCCATTGATCGGGGCCGTGCTGTGTCTGCTGGTCAAAGTTGAGTCGGCCCGCTGGCTGGCGCTCAGCTTCACCGTCGTGGATTTTCTCTGCTCGCTGCCGTTGTGGTGGCTCTTCGACTCCTCGACCGCAGAGATGCAGTTCGTCGAACGGGCATCCTGGATTACCTCCCCGCCGGTGCAGTACAGCCTCGGCCTCGACGGTATCAGTTTTCCGCTGATTCTGATGACCACCTTGCTCATGCCGTTTTGCGTCATGGTGTCTTGGACGGCCATTGAGAAACGAATCCAACTCTTCATGTCGATGCTGCTGGTCATGGAAACGGCCATGCTGGGCGTCTTCGTGGCGCTGGATTTCGTGCTGTTCTACGTCTTTTGGGAGGCGATGCTCATCCCGATGTACCTGCTCATTGGCGTATGGGGTGGCGCCAATCGCCTCTATGCGGCGATCAAATTTTTTCTCTACACCTTGGCCGGTAGCCTGTTGCTCCTGGTCGCCATCATCGCCCTGTATTTCCAAGGCGGACATACTTTCGACATCCTGGCGCTGAGTCGCGGCACCTACAGCGCGTCGCTCCAAATGTGGTTGTTCCTCGCCTTCTTCGCCGCCTTTGCGGTGAAGGTCCCGATGTTTCCGTTCCATACCTGGCTCCCCGACGCGCACGTGGAAGCGCCGACCGCCGGCAGTGTGATCCTCGCCAGCGTGCTGTTGAAGATGGGCACCTACGGCTTTCTCCGTTTCACCTTGCCGATGCTACCGGATGCGACCGTCACGTTTACCAAGCCGATGATCGTTCTGTCGATCGTCGCCATCATTTATGGCGCCTACATGGCCTTGGCCCAGACCGACATCAAGAAACTCATCGCCTACTCCAGCGTCAGCCACATGGGTTTCGTCACCCTTGGGATCTTCGTCCTGAATATCCAGGGGATCGAAGGGGCGGTCATGCAGATGGTCAATCACGGCATCACCACCGGTGGACTCTTTCTCTGCGTGGGAATCATCTACGAGCGGACCCACAGCCGCCACATTCTCGACAATACCGGCTTGGCCGGGCCGATGCCTCGTTATGCCCTCTTCCTGATGATTTTCGCGCTGTCGTCGTTGGGCCTGCCCGGCACCAACAGTTTCGTCGGCGAATTCCTGGTTCTGGCCGGGACGTTCCTTTGGAGCAAGGTCGCCGCGGCCTTCGCCGCCTTGGGCGTCATCCTGGCAGCGGCCTATATCCTCTGGCTCATGCAGCGTGTAGCTTTCGGCACCCCGTCGCCCGCGCATCGCGCACATTTGCTGGACCTGAATGCCAGAGAAACGGCGACCCTTGTCCCGCTGGTTGTGCTGGTCTTTGTTATCGGCATTTTTCCAAACCCCTTGCTCACCCGCATGCATGTCAGCGTGGCGCACCTGCTCGCCGCACCAAAGACACCGGCGTTTGCGATCGAGCCCCGGCCGGTGCCTCCCGTAATACCGGTGCCGCCTGCCGCCGTGGCGGCGCTCACCACCCTCTCTTCTGAACAGGCTAACGCACGATGACGCTTCCTGTACAAGACTTGCTCGCCATCCTGCCAGAACTCGTCGTGATCAGCACGGCTTGCCTGATTCTCGTGCTTGATCCCATTCTTGCAGCCTCCAAGAAAGACCTCCTTGCCTGGCTGACCTTGGCAGCCCTGGCCGTCTGTTTGGGACTGACTTCCTCTCAGGTCACCGGCCGTCAATACGCCTTCAGCAACATGATCCTGATCGATTCCTATGGCTCGTTCTGGAAACTGCTGTTGTATATCGTGACGGGCCTCACCGTCCTGCTATCCCTGGCCTACCTCAAGGCGGAGCGGCTGAACATTGGGGAATATTATGGCTTCATCCTGCTGGCGCTGGCCGGCATGATGGTGATGGTGTCGGGTGCCGACCTCCTCACGATCTATCTCGGCACCGAATTGATGTCCCTCTCGCTGTATGTGATGGCAGGCCTGAAGCGAGCTGACGCTCGTTCACTGGAAGCCTCGGCCAAGTATTTCGTACTGGGGGCCTTCTCATCGGGGATTTTGCTCTATGGCATTTCGCTGTTGTTCGGCCTGGCGGGCAGCACACGCCTCCCCGTCATCGCCGAGGCCATTGCCACGCAAGGAACGGGCAATCCCATTTTGTCGTTGGCCCTCGTGTTGCTGGCGGTCGGGTTCGGATTCAAATTGGCCGTCGTGCCGTTCCACATGTGGACCCCGGATGTCTACCAGGGAGCGCCGACCTCCGTCACCGCCTTCATGGCTGTGGCCTCGAAAGCTGCCAGCTTCGGCGCCTTTCTGCGGGTCTTCGTGGAGGGCCTGGGGGGAGTGAGCGCTGATTGGTCGATCCTGTTTACCGTCGTCTGCCTGGTGACGCTGGCGCTCGGCAATCTGGTCGCCATCGTCCAGACCAACATCAAGCGCATGCTGGCCTACTCCAGTATCGCCCATGCCGGCTATGCGCTCATCGGAGTCGTGGTGGCTGGCCGGCAAGGCGGTATGGCGGCCTCCACCGGGCTCCCGAGTGTGTTGCTCTACATCGCGATCTACTCCTTCATGACACTCGGCGCGTTTGCGCTCGTGGGCATGCTGCGTAAGGAAGGACAGGAGAGCGACAACATCGAGGACTATGCAGGCTTGGCGAAACGAGAGCCTCTGGCGGCTTTTTTCATGCTGGTGTTTCTGGTATCGCTGGCCGGCATTCCTCCCACGGCCGGCTTCATCGGCAAATTCTATATCTTCATGGCCGCCGTGAACGGCGGAATGGCCTGGCTGGCCGTCGTCGCCGTGATCTTCGCTGCCATTTCCGCATTCTATTACCTGCGAATTGTGATGGTCATGTACATGCGGGAGCCGGACAACGCGGCCGCTTCCCATTCACGGCTCGAAACGTCTCCGGCTTTGTCGTTCGTCCTTGCCTGTGCCCTCGCCGGCGTCGTGCTCCTGGGTCTGTTCCCCAATGGCCTCTGGTCCCTGGCCACCCATGCCGCGCCGTTGCTGAAATGAGGGCAGGGTAGGCGCCGGGCGGGGACCCGCCCGCTAACTGAGATGTTCACTTCGGATCAGATCGGACCTACGGAGAGGAGCCATAAGGATATCCTCTGTGGTCAAGCTTTAGTTCAATCAATTCGTACCATCCGTCCTCTTCTCGATGAACGAGGTCTATGGCTCGGCGTCCACCTGCGTGAGACATTAATCCGGGACCTATCGGAACTTAGTTGACCCAATCATCACCCTGCTCTGTGTCTGTGACCAATCTCTCAAGAAACACTTGCCTTCATGCCAATTTGATAGGATCCGATCATAAATCTTGTTGATGAGGACCTTGGCATCAAAATCGATCGCTTTTCCTTGAGAACACTGTTTGTCCTTATACTTATAAGGCTTGTTCTGGAGTTCCACCTACCTATACCAGTCTCCACCCTTCATGCTAGTCTGCGCCGGCAGTCATGAATGTATTGCATTTCTTGTCTAAGGTGCTCGATACGTTTCGGCGGCGTGGCTGTCTCAGCCTGGCCGCTTCGCTGGCCTTCTTCTCCCTGCTCTCCCTCTTTCCCATGGTGTTCTTGTTGCTCTACGGCATCAGTTTCATCGTCAGCCAGGATGTCATCGGCTATCAATTTCTGCTGGGATTCCTCAAGGGATTTCTTCCCAGCATGGGCGAACGGCTGGCCAAAGACATTCGCCGGGTGGCCGAGCAGGAGGAGGTGCGATGGGCGGTGTTTCTCGCATTCGGCTGGTTCAGCGCGCTGGTGTTTTATGAACTGGATTACGCCATGAATACCGTGTTCGGCACCGCGGCCAAGCGACACCCCCTCATTTCGACTCTCGTGGCCGTTGCTCTGATCTGGATGCTGGGCTTTCTCACACTCATCTCGTTCGTCGCCACTCAGGCCATTGAACTCCTCACGGCCTATGCGCCGCGTCTCTGGGGGCTCAATTTTGTCGCGATCAGCGCGCACGACTTCCTGCTGACCTACTCGCTCCCCTTCGTCCTCGCCTTTGCGTCCGTCACTTGCCTCTACCGCTACCTTCCCCTCCAGCGTCCCACCTGGAAGGAGGCCACCATTGGAGGCGTCACGTTCAGCCTGCTATGGGTATCCGCCAAGGCCTTATTCGTCACCTATCTGGAAGGCGCCGCCGTGTATATCCAGATGTACGGGTCATTGCTTGAAGTGGTGCTGCTGTTACTCTGGGTGTACTATTCTTCCGCCCTCGTCCTTCTGGGAGCCGTCGTCACGCACGAATGTCAGGGCCGGCGTCCCGCCGGCTCGCCGGCTGCCGAGAACCTCGCTTACGATTAGGCGCCTGCTCCCACCTGTCTCATTCGCAGCTTTTTCTAGCGTCCTCGTCCGGTGCTGATAAAATCGTGAGACTTTCGATCGACCAGCCCATTTCGACCACGTTCCGCGATGTTCAACGGCTTCGACAAAGATCTCCTCATGTTAGGGGGCACGGTGGCGGGCTTCCTGGCCGCGCTGCTGTCCATCCTGGAGAAGGTGCTGCACCTTCAAGAACGCCTCGTCACGCCGAAAGACAAGCAACCAATGGCGGCCTCAGTGGCCTCTCTTAGCGCCAAGCCGGTCCAGACCGATCACTTCAATACGAAGGCCTTTCAGAAATCCTCATCCCTCTTCCTCTATGAAACGGGCGTCATCGTGGCAGCCGGTATCCTGCTGAATTACCTCGGCCTGACTCTCAGCCGGCATCTACACAGCATTCTTTTTCTCGACATGACGGGCACCGCGCTGACGGCTTTTCTCCTGGGACCTTGGTGGGGGGCCATCGCCGCCCTGGTATCGAACTCAGTCGTCAACTGGCTCCTCTATCCCGAAGCGGGGGCCGATGTGGTGATCTTTCCCTGGTCGCTCGTCAATATGACCGGCGGATTTTTTTGGGGCCTTATGGCGAGACGCTCCGGCTTCCGTACCTATCTTCGTGCCGGTCGCAACTCACTCCTGACCCATGTATGGTTTCTTCTGTCGTTCGGAGTCATGGGTGCGGTGGTGATGAGCGTACCAGGCACCTTAGTACAGGCCGCGCTGGGAGAGGATTCCATCTTTGCGCTCACGCCCGATGTGGCCATGACCCTGAAGCTCACGGTCATGCGCTGGGAAGATGCAGTGCGGCTCTACCTCGAATCGGTGATCGGGCTGACGTGGGGCGACAGCCTGGGTTGGACTATCGTCAACTGGTTTCAGAACTGCATTCGGTATATTCCGGATAAAACCTTCAGCGCCGCCATTGCGCTCGTCGTGCTCAAATATGGCTATCCCCTCTTCGAGCGCGAACTCATCCATGGCGGCCCTGACAACGAGCGACCTGGTGATGAACGTCTCCTCCCGTTAGTACTGGGTTTGCTCTATGCGCCGTCTTTCGGCACCCTCGTTCTATCCGTACCCTACGCCGGTTCGTCCTATTGGCCTCTCTGGACAGCGCCCTGGGTGGTGATCGCGGCCGGTTATTTCGCACTGCATCGCTGGGGATTGCTGGCGGATGATCTTCAGACTTCACGCCGGCATCGAGCGGCTCGTTACGCCAAAGCGCTGAAACTCATCGGACGAGAGCCGTCTTATGAGTTCTGCCGACGGCTGACGTTGGTCACGCTGATGGCCAGCCTCATCTTTGCGCTTTGCCTGCCGATCTTACTGGTCGATTTTTATCGCGTGGCATTCAATTTCTTCTGTGTGGTGTACGGCTTTCTCCTCCTCGTCCATCTCGTTCGCGTAGCGATCGTGCAAAACCTTTCCGTCGCCAGGGCCGAGGACTGACAGGATGCTGAAAATGTCCGCCAGCGGCGTTCTCGCATCGTTCAGGCCCTCAATGTGCCGCTATGGGAAAGAGCCTGTCTAGGCAGGCCTGGGGCGGGCGGGTAAGAACGAGACGCCTCGGCCCGAGACACTGCCGGCTCACCGTCTCGCCGGCGTCCGCAAGCGTGACGCTCATTATTTTTCGCGTCGCGGACCTCGCTGTGGCCTTGCTAGACGGCCATTTTGAGCATCCTGTGAACATATGCGGCGCCGGATGACTACTTGGAAGAATGTCGCTGCTCGATGAAGTTGCCGATAGAGGCCCGCGTGAGCAGGCCGAGCAATTCCCCCTCTTGAACCGCCATCTGGAGCGAACCCTGTCGCATCAAGTTAGGTTTTCGACACGCTTTTTGAGCCGATAAAAAGCCTCGTCAAAGGCGGCAGTAATCTCGGTGTCCGATCCCGTCGCTTTGGCTGGATCAGGCGTACTCCAGTGCATCTTCGTAGGTCCCCCTGGAAACAATGGGCAGCTTTCGCCCGCGGCCTGATCACACACCGTAATCACGAGATCGAAGGGTTGATGGGCAAACTCATTCCAAGACTTGCTGCGCGGCTGACCTGGATCAATCCCATGCCGCTTGAGGGTCTCGATGGATTTGGGGTGCACATATCCTGTTGGATGGCTCCCTGCGCTCCACGCTTGATAACGCCCACGGCGGAGATCGTTGATCAACGCTTCCGTCATAATCGACCGGCAGGAGTTGCCCGTGCAGAGGACCAATACCTTGATGACATCGGTCTCCATCAGTCGCAGCATCCCTCTGTTTTTTCAGATGGCTCGCAACAACCAGGCGTTCCCATAGTGTCCGGCCTGCAGCAGGCACCTTCCAACGAATCGGTTTGCTCCGAAAAGAATTGAACATCGTCCATGGTCCGATAGGTCTCCCATGCGACCCCGGACGGATCTTGAATCCAGGACTTCTCTGATCGGGCATAACAGCAGACCGTTTCCCCCTCGTCGGTCAACGTGACCTCTTTGGCCCTAAGACGCTCGCGTACCTCTGCCAATTCCCGGTCGTCCTCAACCTGAATACCGAGGTGGTCAACCCCCTTCTTTGCGCCTGTCGAGATGGCAAAGTTCACTCGAGGATCGTCCAGCAGCCATTTGGCATAATCCGGCTTTGTCTTAACTGGAGATGTCCCAAAGAGTGCTGTGTAGAAGTTGATACCTTCGCTAAGGTTCTCTACTCCAATGTGCAGATGTAATCGTTTCATGATTCTCTTTCCTTTCGTGGCTAATTCAATGGTCAGCCCGGCGACCAATTGCGGTGATCGCATCTTTTAACAACCAATTGAACAAGCTAATCTGAGAGTTCCCTCCAATAAAATGAGCAGGCCAATGAACAGTGCCATATAGGCCATCCAATCTCGGAATATGTGGATGAGGAAGATTGGCTTGGTCAAACCAGGCCATATCTGGTTCGACGACTTTTCAAAGACATATACACACATCAGTATGACCAAGGATATGATTCCAACCAAGCCCAGCCATTCCATGTAGGTCCCCTCTGTGCGTGGTTCTGGGATGAGAAGCCCGGTCCGGCGGATCAAAGCTTCGGCCGGCAAAAAGTTTCTCACTCTTCTGAGCATGTGAATCGACTGCAACCTGGGCCAGGCCAACACCACAACCATATTGTCCACCCCTGACACTGCTCATGCCATGGCCTCTTTCAAAGGGAACCAATGACGGGTTCGATTACACACATGACAAACGGACAGCATGACGGGGACCTCCACTAAGACCCCTACCACAGTCGCCAGCGCGGCGCCTGATTCGGGACCAAACAATGCAATAGCCGTTGCCACGGCGAGTTCAAAGAAGTTGCTCGCGCCAATCAGCGCTCCCGGCGCCGCGACGGCATATGGCACCTTCAGCCACTTCATCAGCCCATAGGCGAGGGAGGCGTTGAAATAAACCTGTAAGAGAATCGGAATTGCGATGAGCAGCACGTGGAAGGGCTTGCCCAAGATGTTCTCGGCTTGAAAGGCAAAGATGAGAACCAACGTGATAAGCAAGGCTGCGATCGTGATGGGAGCAAATCGAGGCAGCAGCGTGTCTTCAAACCATCGTGTCCCTCGCTGGTGGATAAACCAATGTCGGATCAGAACTCCCAACACCAACGGAATCACAATAAAGCCTACGACCGAATACATGAGCACCGCGAACGGTACAGTGAGAGAGGACGCGCCACTGACCAGCAAGCCGACGATTGGCGCAAAGAGCACGAGCATGATCAGATCGTTCACTGAGACTTGAACCAAGGTATAGGCAGGATCACCATCTGTGAGATAGCTCCAAACGAAGACCATCGCGGTACAAGGTGCGGCGGCGAGGATGATGGCTCCAGCGATGTATTGGTCCGCTTCGGCAGGAGTCATCCAGGCTGAGAAAATGAAACGAAAAAAGACCCAAGCCAGCAGGGCCATGGAGAACGGTTTCACCACCCAATTGATAAAAAGCGTGACCAATAAGCCTTGAGGACGCTGCCCGACCTTCGCCACCGCGTGAAAATCAACTTTCATCATCATGGGGGTGATCATCAGCCAGATCAGGACTGCCATGGGAAAATTCACATGACTATTCTGGCCGAACTCCATCTCTCGTAACGCCTGAATGAGTCCGGGTGCTGCTTTTCCCAGCAAGACACCCGCAACCATACAAAGACCTACCCAGAGCGTGAGATAGCGTTCGAACAGATTGAGCTTTTTATCTGTCGGAAGAGTCTGCTGCTCGATGATTGCAACCGTTTCCATGAGTTGTTCCATAAAATCAATAAATGTTGATTGGTAGAGGCAAAAAAAGTCAGGGGCAACAGCCTCGCTTAGCAGCGCGGTAGGACGAAGCTTTGAACCAGTCCGCCACGACTTGCAGATGTTCTCCCGCCTCGCCATTGAGCGAGTAATACACCCACCGGCCGTCAGGCCGATCAAGGACCAAGCCGGCATCTTTCAGTACCTTCAAATGAAACGAGAGTCGCGATTGACCTGTTTTGAAAGCACTGGTCAGGTCGCAGACACATTGCTCCCCGTCCCGCAGTTGCTCGAGAATTTGTAAACGCGTCTCGTCTGACAGGGCATGAAACAAGCGGCTCGTTGAGAGTTTCTTCAGTGCATGAGACGGCATGTCACAAAATACATCAATAATATTTGATGTGTCAAGAGAACTGAGCGCTGACCAATGTCCTACCGATGGGCAGGAGGAAAAACGGCAGATACCAGAGCGCGGGATCAACCCGCTGGATCAGGAGACTCGTCGGGCTACTCATCACCTGACTGAATGCGCTGTAACTTAACCCGGACTATTCATGAATACCTGCTCCGTCGTCCGATTCTCTCGCCCGGCGAGGCTGTTCTCGTTCGGCCTCCTCGACGGACTGCACGTACGCCTCCGTCGGCCTCACGTGCGAGAAGCCCCGGCGGGCTTCGGTCTCGAACGACTCGCGACGGCATTCATGAATAGTCCGGGTTAAAATCCTGCTGCCCCTGCCAGGCTGGGTTCGCTACCGATCACCATCCGCTTGAATGATAATGCGCATATCGAGCGCCTTCGGAAGAGGCTATGCGGGACGCCCCATGCCGGAAGGATGTCGCTGCTCAATGAAGTTTCCGATAGAGGCCCTCGTCAGCAGCCCGAGCAATTCCCCGTCCTGCACCACGATCAGTCGCTCCGCTCCAGACGACATCATTTTCTCCAGCGCCTGAATCGCAGTGGTATCAGGTGATACGACCATTTCGTCGTGGGAGGCCCTCATGACATCGCCCACCCGGCGAAACGCCCAGAGAGAAGTATTGACGGTCTGCACATCACGCACCGCCGCGATCCCCACCAGACGCCCGCCCTGAACCACCGGAAATCCTCCATAACCGTAAGGCAGGAAATATTGATTGACGGCTTCTTCCAGAGTCATGTCAGGAGAGAGGGCCACGACATTGTTGACCATGAGCTCACGGACGGACACTGACGCCAATGACGCGCGGATCACTGCCTGTTTGCGACTCCCCCGTGCCGCAGAGAACAGAAACGCGCCAATGAGGACGATCCAGCCTCCGCTACTCGCCAAAGCGCCCGAGACGGTGCCGGAGAGGGCGCCGACCAGCAAAAAGGCCCCGAAGAGGCAGAATCCGATTCCAAACAGCAAGCCGACCATGGCCGCTTGGCTGGTGGCGCGATAGAAATCCTTGCTCCAGGCCCAGAGACCGGCCCGCAGAGCTCGACCGCCATCCAGTGGAAACCCCGGCAACAGATTGAAGAGACCCAGTTGGGTGTTGACCATCCCAAGCAGTACGCCGAGCGCCGTCAGACTCTGCACTGAAGTCCCGACCGGTAACAACTCGAGCAACGCCACCAGGCCGATGCAGAGCCCCGCCAGCAGAAAGCTGACGATCGGGCCCGCGATGGCAATCAAAAATTCCGCCCGTGGATGCGGCGGTTCCTTGCGCATCTGGGCGACACCGCCGAAGATAAAGAGCGTGATTTGCCCGATGGGGATACGATACCGGAGAGCAACCAACGAATGACCAAGTTCGTGCAGGAGAACCGAGGCGAACAACAGCAGCGCCGCCACGCCGCCCATGCCCCAATAGCGCGGTTCGGAGAGGCCGGGAAGCATGTCGGGTAGGTAGCCCGTGGCAAGCGACCAAGTCACAAAGAAAAAGACGAAGAGCCATGAGGCGTGGACATGGATTGGAATGCCGAATACGCGCCCAATCTGCCAGTCTGGTCCCTGCATGGATTCACCGTAGCAGCCACCTCGACGAACCGTCAACTATCGCCGGTCCTGGCCTTCGGGTATACTCCCTTCCATGCGAAGGCACCAGTGGCGAGTTGCGGTGTCGGCGATCTGCGCGATGGCGCTGATGGCGTATGGTCATCAGCCGGCGGATGCGCAGGTGATCAAAACCGGCCCGGCCTCCTGTCCGGCGGTGGCGCTGACCTATGATCTCTGTCCCGTGCGCACGGCGTCCGGATTCGACCGCGAGCTGATCGAGTTCCTGATTGCGAACCACATTCCTGCCACGTTCTTCATGTCCGGCCGATGGATGGCGAGACATGATGCCGAAGTGAAAGAACTGCTGGCCGTTCCGTTTTTCGAGGTCGGCACCCACGGCGAAGTCCATGCCCATCTGCCGATGCTGGAGATAGAAGAGCAACAGCGGGAAATACTTGGTCCGGTACGAGTTCTCAAGACAAAGTATGGTCGTGCGGCGACCCTGTTTCGACCACCCTACGGCGAATATAATGATCACACGGTGGAAGCGGTGAAAGACCAGGGCCTGCAGTTTATCCTGTGGAACATCGAGTCGGGCGATCCTGACCCAACGCTGAGTCCGGAAGCGATCGTGACTCGCCTGCAAAAGCGAATGAAACCGGGGAGTGTGATCGTCTTGCATGCCAACGGAAAGGGCAAACATACTCGCGAAGTGACGGAATCCTTGGCCGCGACCCTGTTGCCGGCCAAAGGCCTGATCCCCATGACCGTATCGGACCTTCTGCGATGCAACCAGACCACAGTGCGCCTCCGGCCATAATCCGCGAGATGCGGCCGGAAGACCGGACCGCCGTGATCCGGATCCTCATCGACTCCGACCCTTGGAAGCGGCTCGGATTTACGGCTGCGGATTGGAACAAGATTTTTTCGCCTCTGCCGCAAGGGCGAGACACGTTCGTGATAGAAGCTCAGCACGGCGTACTAGGGATCGCCATCGTACGGCAGAAGTTCCTCTTCGGTGACTACCTGGAACTGCTCGGGATCGCCCCTTCTGTAACCGGTCAGGGTCTCGGGCAGCGGCTGCTCTCGCATATCGAATCACTGACGTTCGCCCGTGCCACCAATCTGTTCGCCTGCGTCTCTGATTTTAATGACGGAGCCCGCGCCTTCTACCGCAAACAGGGCTACAAGGAAATCGGACCCATGCCGAACTTTCTCATTCCAGGTTATGCGGAGATCCTCCTGCGTAAAACGGCTGGACCGGCGAGGGAGCGCTGATGGCTTATAGCTCATGGCGTGTGGCATGATCAATCCCGAGATCATTCTTTCCGACCTATCAGCTAAACGCTCCGATCTCCGGCGAGAGACGCTTCACGATTCACGCTTCACGGCTGTCGAGAACGCAGCTGGAGGCGGTTTCAGCAGCCGACGAAGGGAACGACCATGAAAGTTCGCAAGCTCCTCCACACCCGCATGCGGGTCAGCGACATGGACCAGACCATCCGGTTCTATCAGGATGTGCTGGGGTTGGAGGTCATGGAACGGAAAGTATCTCCGCGCGGATCGCATCTGGCTTTTCTGAAAGTGCCCAACAGCGAAGAACGGATCGAATTATGCAGTTTCCCCGCCAGCGGACCGGTCACCGTGCAAGAAGATCTGGTGCATCTCGCCTTCGAGGTTGAAAACTTGGATGACACGATTCGCGCGTTGGAATCCAAACAGATCAAGATTACCGACGGCCCCACCCGCACGTCCTCGGGTAGCCGATTCATTTTCATCGACGCGCCGGACGGCTACGAAGTGGAACTCATCGAACGCCCACCTGGCACCGCGCTGGTGTAGCCCTTGCCATTCGTTTCTCGACCCATTGACGAAACAAGAAGCGCCGCAGTACCTTTCCTGCTTCGCAAACGCAACGACATCCCTGACGACTTCTCAAGGAGACAGGCATGAAGAACGGGTTTTTTCGCGGGCACGGACTCGGCAACGACTATCTCGTCATGGATCCCACAGACCTGACGTTCAAGCTCACCGTCGGAAACATCCGTGGCATCTGCGATCGCCATTGGGGCCTGGGCAGTGACGGCATCCTCGCCTTGGTCCCCTCGAAGACCGCCGACTTCGGCCTGCGTATCTACAACCCCGATGGAAGCGAAGCCGAGAAGTCCGGGAATGGATTGCGCATCTTCGC
>JAJONL010000121.1 GCA_021323395.1 Nitrospira sp. | reverse complement strand
GGATCACAGTCAGGAAAGCCTGTTTGAGGTGCCGGAAGTGATGGATTCGGCGACGCCGGACGCTGAACGTCTTGCCCGTGCCATCACGGAAGAATGGCGACCGGGTCCGGTCACCGAGGCGTTACGGCCGGTCCTAGTGAGCCTGCTCAGGCTGGGGGAACGGTTTGCGACGACGGAAACATTCGAGGAAGACGTGTCGGATTCGGTCTATGTCATGTTTTGATGTGAGTCCGGGCACCTGCGCCGTGCTCATGACTAAAGGACGGATACCGATGAACGACATGGCCGTTGGGCTGGAGCAGACAGAGGAGCATACGCAAGCGCGGCGTGCTGCCGAGTTCGGCATGGTGGAGCACTTTCGTTCGGCCAACCAGGCGGCCGGTATTCAGCCGCGAATTCTTTATCTCATCGGGCAGCTGGGGGTCGGCGGCTATGAGCGGCAGTTGTACTATCTTCTCCAGGCCCTGGATCGGCAGTCTTACCGCTCGGCCGTGGTGGTGTGGGGATCGGCGCACTGCAGTCCGTATGTGTCCCGCATCACGGCGCTGGGCATACCAGTCTATAGCTTTTCTGACCCTGTTTCGCCCTTGTCTAAGCTCATGGCTCTACGTCGTTTGGTGAGTTTTCTGGCGCCAGAAGTCATCCACTCCTACAGCTTTTACACAAACTTCCCGGCCTGGTGGAGCACGCGGGGTACCAGGACCATGGCGGTGGGATCGATCCGCAATAATTTTGTCAGCGAGATTCGGGAGAGCGGACCGGTGTTGGGTCGTCTCAGCGCGCGCTGGCCTGCCCTGCAGATTTGCAATAGCGTGGCGGCGAAGACTGCCGTAGCTTCTGCAAAGGGTCTTTTCAAACCTTCCAGGTTACATGTCGTCATGAATGGCATCGACATACAGCATTTCCATGCGCAGGCGCTTCCGGCCGGCGATCCGGTGCTGCTGGCGGTCGGCAGACTATCCCCACAAAAACGATGGGATCGCCTGCTGAAGGCCATTGCCATGGTCAAACAGCGGGGACTCAGATTCAGCGTGCGCCACGCCGGTGGAGGTCCATTGCGCTCCGCTCTCGAGGAAGAGGCGAACGCCCTGGGCGTCGGCGACCTCATCCAATTTCTGGGGATACGACAGGATATGCCGGCTCTTTTCGCGAACTCGACCTTCTTAGTGCACACCGCGGAGGAGGAAGGGTGCCCGAACGTTATCATGGAAGCGATGGCCTGTGGCCGAGCCGTGGTGGCGACCGACGCCGGGCACTCGCCACAGCTGGTGGAAGATGGGAAGACGGGGTACATCGTGGAACGTGGAGACGGACAGGCGCTCGGTGCGCGCATTGGTGCTCTCGTGGCCAACCGCGAACTTGCCATGCAGATGGGACAGGCCGGACGAGAAAAGGCCGTCCGAGAATTCGGGATCCAACAATTACTCGCTGACACTTTACGCGCATATCAGGATGCGGGTTGGAAGGGATACCATGGTCTACAATGACACAAGTGAAACACTGGACATGGCCGGCCGACTTGTCGGTTACGCCTCGGGCTCACGGTATCAGATGCGCGGAGACTTCCTCTTTCAGGGAATCCCCTTGGTCGACGCGCATGTGCTGGAAATCGGCTGCGGCAGTGGCGCCTGGGCCATTTGGGCCGCCCTTCACGGAGCCCGGCGGGTAATCGGCATCGAACCCGAAGCCGAAGGCAGCACCCAGGGGACCTTGGAGAACATGCGGCGGTCGGTTACCGCGCTCGGTCTTCATGGTCGAGTCGAGGCCCGCGCTGAATTCCTCCATGACTTACCCGTGCCCGACGACCCTTATGACCTGGTTATCATGTACAACGTGATCAACCACCTCGACGAAGAATCGGTGGTCGCGTTGCATCAGGATCGGGACGCTTATAACCGGTATGTCGCGCGCTTGAAAGATCTTCGCAGGCGGATGCGTCCCGGAGGGTGGCTTATTGTCGCCGATTGTGGACGGGATAACTTTTGGCCCAGGCTGGGCATGCCGTCGCCGTTCGTTCCCTCGATCGAGTGGCACAAACATCAGAATCCCACCTTGTGGATCGACTTGTTCAGAGAGGCCGGCTTCCTCCGTGTGGATTTGAGATGGTCGCCGCTTCAACCTTTTCCGAGGCTCACCGCGAACCGTTTCGTGCAGTATCTGACTTGTTCGCACTTCGTTCTGCGCTTGCAAGCCGTCTGACCGAATCCCTTCGCGACGACTCCAGAACCGATCGAGGACTGACTATGTGTGGCATTGCTGGATGGCTGGGTTCGGTGCCTCATGGTGAACAAACCGCCCTGCGCTTTGCGCAGGCGCTGAAACATCGCGGCCCGGATGCCCATGGTGTCCGGTCATGGGCTTCCGCAACCTTGGTCCATACACGCCTCAGCATCATCGACCTTTCTCCATCCGGTGCTCAGCCGATCACCAACGAGGATGAGACGATTTGGGCGGTCTTTAACGGTGAAATTTACAATCACCGGGAGCTTCGCCGCCACCTCGAAGGCCGGGGACACGTTTTCAAGGGGCGGTCCGACTCCGAGGTGCTGCCGCATCTCTACGAGGAGGATGGCCCTGAATGTGTCTCAAAATTACGAGGCATGTTCGCACTGGCCATTTTCGATACCCGCAGGCAGACGCTTCTCTTGGCACGTGATCGATTCGGAATCAAGCCGTTGTTCTATGCGCAAGCTCCCGCGCGGCTGGCCTTCGCGAGTGAGATTAGGGCACTCCGGAAGCTGCCTGGTATTGACGACCAGCCGGACCGGCAAGCCGTCTCTGATTTTGCGGCGCTCTGCTACATCCCCGCTCCACAGACCTTCTACTCCGGCATTCGAGCCCTGCAACCGGGCGAGGTACTGGAGGCTCAGCACCATGCGCAGGGTGTCTCGTGGAAGACACGGATGTATCACCAGTGGAGGATTGCTCCGAACCCCGACATCACTTGGTCGGACGCTGTCGAGCGGACAGATGGGCTCTTGTCGGCGGCGGTCCAACGGCAAATGGAGAGCGATGTTCCGCTCGGCTCGCTACTAAGCGGAGGGATCGACTCGTCTCTGGTGAGCGCCGCCGCCCAGGATGCCGCCGGCAACGGCATTAAGACATTCAACGTCCGCTTTTCAGACCTCGACTACGATGAGACCTGGGCAGCCGTGGCCGTAGCTCGCCACATCGGGAGCGACCATACAACCTTGGATATGGACAGTATCCCGGGAACCTGGGAGCACATTACCGGCCTTCTTCGTCATGCCGGACAGCCCTACGCCGATACGTCGCTGTTCGCGGCGCATGCTGTATGCCGATTGATGCGCAAGCATGTGACGGTCGCGCTGTCGGGCGACGGAGGAGATGAAGGATTCGGCGGGTACAACCTTTACTGGCAGATCGCGAGGATTGCGCGGCTGCAGCGACTTCCTTTACCGCTCCTGCGCGCGGGATCCGTCTTGCTCGCTTCCGCGGCCGCCCTAGGGGCTGTTCCGAGCCGGTGGTCTCAACGGCTCAGGGAATTTGAAGGGGCCGATGATATTTCGATTACCCAGAACCTTTTTTCGTGGATTCGTGAGGATGAACACCGGCATCTCTGTCTTGACGAGGGAAAAGTGCTTCCCATCCGCCGGTTTTTTGAACCACAGCTGTGCGACTTTCCCAAGAATGCATCACGCTTGGAACGCCTGTCTGCCTTGGTGACGGAGGCCAACGTACGGTTGATGTTACCCAATGATTTTCTGTTCAAGGTGGACACCGCCAGCATGAGAGAGAGCCTTGAAGTTCGTGTTCCGATGTTGGATGAGGATCTCTTCGGATTCGGTCTCTCGCTGCCCCATAAACTGAAGGTCAGGGGGCGCACCTGCAAGAGAGTCTTACGAGAGATTGCCGCACGTCGCCTGCCGGCCCAAGTCGCGAAAAAACCAAAATGGGGATTCGCAATTCCTCTGGACACCTGGGTGGATCATTCTTTCAAAGCACGCCTCAAAGAAACTTTGCTGGACCGCAACAGTTGTCTGTCTGAATTCTTTCGGCCCGAGGCCTATCGCCCGATGGTGGAGGCATTCTGCGAGGGCAGGCAGCTCCCTGACATTTCACGGCAAGGTTTGTATCAGCGAGCTATTATGTTTCTCGCGCTCCATCTTACCCACCACCAGGCTGCCGATTCAGCGGCTGAGGACTGAGTTTCCGGTCGGTCTTGCAGGTCTCGAAGTAGAAAGTACGGCCGCGATAGACTGCTCGGCAAAAGATTATGAACGTGGCGTCTTATGCCGCCGACCTTAGGCGGCATCCGCAGCCTTACCCAATGGAAGCCATAACAGGTCCGATAAAGATGTTGCGACGCCGGAACGGCTAAGGAGAATCCACAGGCCGCATCGCGAGGGGCGGTGACATACGCCACGTTAGGGAGGCACATATGAAGGCTGGACAGGGATTAAGACTGGAAAGTGGGCGTTCGTCAGAACATGAGACGGATATCCGGGAAAAGCTCTCGCAGTTATTTCAGGAATGCCCGATTCCGGACGATGAAGTTCTGGCCAATCTTGGCTTGTTCATCAAGAGAAAGGACCTGTCCAGAATTCTTTTCTTGCAGGATCTCTATAAACAAATCCTTCAGGTTCACGGAGTGGTGGTGGAATTCGGGGTTCGCTATGGCAACAATTTGGCGTTGATGCAATCTCTCCGCGGGATCTACGAACCTTTTAACCACAATAGGAAGATCCTGGGCTTCGACAGTTTTCAAGGGTTCCCGTCGGTGCACGAAAAAGACGGCGGTTCGGTTTCCGCGGGCTCCTTCAGTGTGACGCGTAACTATGAAGACTATTTGTCGCGCGTGATGGCGTATCACGAGCAAGAAAGTCCCATCTCCCACATACAGAAGTACAAGTTGATCAAAGGCGATGCTTCCGTCGAAGTGGAGCGATACTTCAAGGAGAATCCGGAGACCATCGTTGCGCTGGCCTATTTCGATTTCGACCTCTACGAGCCGACCAAAAAATGCCTCGAGATCATTACCAATCATGTCACCAAAGGGACGATCATCGCGTTCGACCAGTTGAATGATCACGATTTTCCGGGTGAGACTCTCGCGCTCAAGGAGGTATGGGGGCTCGACAAGTACAGGATCAGACGGAGCCCTGTGACGTCGCTGCAGTCATACATGGTGATTGAGTGAGCAGTCCTGCGGTCGCTGATAGCTTCCCGACAGGAGTCCTTTCGTTATGACCATCCCTGATTCCAGAGCACGATCGGTTCAACAATTGAGCACGCGAACGGAGAAGCGTCTACTGTTGTCGTGCAACGAAAACACGCTGGACACCGGCGTGAACTTTTTGCGGAACAAAGAAATCATCGTTTTTAAAGATCCTCGAGGGTCGGTCAGGGCCACGAGGAACAGTTGCAAACATGAGACGGGTCACTTCAACTCCGCTTCCGGCTGTCGAGCCACCTGTCCGCGGCATGGGTGGAGTCTCGACCTGTCTACCATGACCTATGTCAACCCCGCCGGAGGCCTCAAGCAAGAGGAACTGATCATCGAGCGAGATGATGACGGAGAACTGTGTTTCTACGATCGGATCAATCTGTTCTGGGAAGGGCACGAGGTGTCCAAACGGACGCTTGAAGCCGGCGAGTTTACGTTGCGATTCTATGCCCATGCCTGCGCGGAGTTCCTCTGCGGCGGGAAGAGTCTCGTGACGGATCCGTGGCTGATCGGTCCGGCGTTCAGTCGAGGGTGGTGGCTCCTGCACCAGCCGCCCGACAATTGGCTGGAACGACTCGCGGCGGCTGATGTGATCTACATCAGTCACAATCACTCCGATCATCTCAATGTCCACACGCTCCGCCGACTGGCAGCCGTCAATCCCCACGTCCCCGTCGTCGTCCCTGATTTTGCCGGCGATTCCTGCTCCCGTATTTTGCGGGAGATAGGCATGAACGATATCAGGATCGTGCCATTCATGACCTGGATACCGTTCGGCCCGGAAGGAAGATACATGATTCTGCCGGATGCCACTGACCGTGACGATAGCGGGATTCTGATCGAGTACGGCGGCCACCGAGTCCTCAACACGGTGGATTCCCACAATCTCTGTGCCGGCGTTCTTCCGAAAGTCGATGTGCTCCTGACCAACTTCGCCGGTGGCGCAAGCGGATTTCCGGTTTGTTGGGAACAGTACTCGGAGCAATGGATTAGCCGGTATTTGAAGAAGCAGCGAGCAAACGAGCTGGCGCGCGTGATCAGTACGATCAGAAATGTAGCGCCGCAGGTCTACATTCCCTTTGCGGGGTACTTTGTCGAGGCCCATCCAGCGGACCGGGACGTCCGACGAGTGAACGTGAAAAACACGGCAGCTCAGGTCTGTCATGCGGTCAGGAAAGCAGTGGAGGGGGTGTCTACTTGGATACCGGAACCGGGAGGCTTGTTTGATCTGGGGCTGGCCCAACCAGCCGAACAGCATTCGGTCAGTCGGGAAGGCGGCGAACCTAGTTACGACTTCGATGAGTATCTGCGGGAGATCAAAGAAAGTCGGGCCTTTCAACCGCTTGACACGGAAGAAGGACTGAAGCGCTATTTCGAGTGGACCGGATTTCACGGGAATTGCGTGCTCCACGTCATCGAGACGGATGAAAGCTTCACGACAGCCATTCGCGAGTTCTACGTGGATTTTATCGACCTGTCGCTCTGCATGGGCCGCCCGGATCGCGACCATCGCTACCTGAGAATGCGGTGCCGGTCCGATGTCTTTCGCCATGTGCTGCGACATGGTCTGCCCTGGGAAGAGATCAGCATCGGCTTTCAAGCGAGGTTCTCTCGCGATCCGGATGCCTACGATTTCGAGTTCTGGGATCATTTCCAGAACAAGCTACCCAAAGAACCTGTGCCATGGGATTAGAGATCGCGGCTGGTCGC
>JAJONL010000231.1 GCA_021323395.1 Nitrospira sp. | reverse complement strand
GCGCGGTCATCAACCGATGATGAGCCACGATCGCCGTTTCGTCATGACCTACAACGGTGAAGTGTACAATTACCTTGAACTGAAGTCCGAGCTGGGGAGGTCGTTCGAAACCGGAACCGACACGGAAGTCGTTTTAGAAGCGTTTGCGGAATGGGGACCGGACTGCTTCAACCGGCTCAACGGCATGTTCGCCTGTGCCATCTGGGACCGCCTGACTGAACGACTGTTATTGGTCAGAGATCGATTCGGGGTGAAGCCGCTGTATTATACCGAGTGGGAGGGCACCCTGTATTTTGGCTCGGAGATCAAATCACTGGCCGCGGCGGGTGTCCCTCTGGAGCCGGATACGGATACCTGGTTCACCTACCTGCGGTATGGGGCCTACGATTACGACTCATCGACCTTCTTCAAGGGAATCAGGCGCGTACCCCCCGGCCACTATCTCGCATGGCAAGACGGCCGTTGCAGGCTGCATCGGTGGTATGACCTGGCGGAGCGAGTGAAGTCCCTCTGGCCGGACGAACGGTCGGACCGTACCGTCGCCGAGGAGTACTACGGGCTCCTCCAGGACGCCGTGCGTATCCGGTTCCGTTCGGATGTCCCCGTCGGGGTATGTCTCAGTGGAGGCTTGGATTCTTCGACGCTGGTGGTGCTGTTGAAGGAACTCTTCGGCCGGGATCGGGACATCCAAACCTATCACTTCGCCTGCGGCGATGACAGCTACGACGAAACTCCATGGGTCAGGCAACTCCTCGCGGAAACCCACTATCCGCTCAACATCGCCTACCTCTCCGCGTCTGATATCCCCGGCCTGGCCGAAGAAGCGATCTTTTCCCAGGAGGAGCCCTTCGGAGGCTTCCCGACCTTGGCGATGATTCAGCTCTTCAAGCTCGCCAAGAATGCCGGGACAACGGTATTGTTGGACGGGCAGGGTCTCGATGAGCAGTGGGCCGGGTACAGCTACTATGCGCAATGTGCGGAGGGCGCGTTATCGGGATCCATGCCCGTCCAGGGTTCTCTCAATGGGTCGACCAGTCATGGATGTCTTTCTGAGGCCGTCACGTCGCTGCGGTCGCAGCCGATGTATCTCGAACCTTTTCAAGACAGGCTGTTGAACCTCCGCTACCGAGATATTCGATACACGAAACTCCCGCGCGCTCTGCGTTTCAACGATCGAGCCTCCTCACAAGCCTCCTGTGAGTTGAGGGAACCGTTTCTGGATTTCCGATTGGTGGAACTCGCGTTCACACAGCCGAAGGAGCGCCTCATCCGCCAGGGGCAGCAGAAATATCTGCTCCGGCAGATCGTGCGCCCGCTTTTGCCGGCACACTTCGCGGAAGCGCCCAAGCGACCGGTGCAAAATTCCTTTTACGTCTGGCAATGGATCAGTGTGGCGCTCAATCACCATCTCATCGAGTCGATGAACGGGGCGCACAAGACGTAAGGTTCATCTCGTTCCCGTCCCGCCCTCTTCCCGCTGTTCGCCGTTCGGCCGGCCACGAGCCGGCCTGTACTATGCGCGACATTTCCAACAGGCAAAAAACCGCCGTCGTGCTGGCCGGCTCCGAGGGACTCGGCCTGGCGGCCGCGCAATGTCTCGGGGAAGACGGTCATCGTGTCGTCATCTTCTCGCGCTCCAAGGAAAAGCTGGAGGTCGCGGAGACGCTTTTCGCCGCGCGCGGTCGCGAGGCGCATATGTTTCGCGGAGACCTCACGTCGGCGGAGGACCTCGAACGGGTGTTCGGATTGGTGGACGCGCAATATGGCGGCGCCGACATTCTAGTCAACAACACCGGTGGCCCTCCTCCCGGTTCGCTCTTCGACCTGTCCGACGACGACTGGCGGGCCGCCTTCGAAGGACAGGCCCTTTCCCTCATGAGAGCGATCCGGCGCGTCGTGCCGGGAATGCGGGCGCGCGGCTGGGGGCGCATCATCACCATTGCGTCGCTGGCGGTCAAGGCTCCGATCGATGGACTCGATCTCTCCAACTTCATGCGCGGCGGGCTGGCCGCGATTCATCGCACCCTGGCCCGCTCGCTCGCCCCGCATGACGTGAATGTGCACATGGTGTTGCCCGGTTCGATCATGACCGCGAGATCACGGGGCTTGATTCAGAAACGGGCCGACAAGCTGGGAATCCCCTTCGATGAGGCCATGGCGACCTCTATCGGGCGCATTCCCAAGGGACGTCTGGGGAGGCCGGAAGATGTCGGGAATCTGGTCGCCTTTCTGGCGTCCGAACGGGCCGGCTACCTGACCGGAAACGTCATCCAGGTGGATGGCGGCATGTATGGAGGGATCGGCTGATGTTGACACCTCCGTTCACCACCCTCATGAACTATCTCGCCGTGCGCTATGCGTCGCTCGGGCCTCCCCTGAAGCTCGCGCCGCTCACCTTCGAATTTCGAATCAGTAATAATCTGTTCGAATACTCGACGACCGGAGGGCGGTTCCTGCTGAAAGTGATGGCGCATCCTCAAGCTCTCTACGGGCAGCAGAATGTCGCAGAGCGGCTCGAAGTTATTGGGCAGGCGGTGTTTGATCTCCACTGTGCAGGCCTGCCGGTGGAAGAGATCGTTCGAGGCGACGACGACCGGTTCGTTCATCAGTACCAAGGTCATATCATCCGTCTCTATGTGTTCAACAGCGGACGGACATATGCGGATACCGATCCGGATGCTCGCGACTGTGCCCGTTCTCTGCGCAGACTCCATACCGAAGGACTGTCCTGCCTCAGTGATACGACGCGACGGGCCATGACAGGGTTTGAAAAGGCCTATCCCATGAGCATGACCGCGAACGAGCTGCCTATGCTCTATAGGTTCCTGAAAGACCAAGCGGGCTTACGCCGGGTCTATGCGCAGATTCTCGAGCAGTGGGAAACTGTCGAGTGGGCCGTGAAACGAACACTCAGTCATCGCCCTCTGACGCCGGAGATCGAGTGCCTGGTCCATACCGATTTCCACCCGCGAAACGCGTTGTTCGCGAATGACCAGGCCACGATGATCGATCTGGACAATATGATCATCGACCGGCGGTTGCCATGCCTTGCGTTTAGCATTTTGCGTTTCGCATTTTTGCAGCGCGAGCGGACCCCCGAGGTTCTGCAGCAGGCTATTGCCGTATTTGCGATGGAAGAGCAGCGGAAGTCAGGATTTCTTGAGGATCTGCACCATGCGATGATTTTCGTCGAAATCGAGAAGGTGTTGCGGATCCTTCATCGGGTGCGGACGACCGGACAATACGCCGCTTTCATCGA
>JAJONL010000120.1 GCA_021323395.1 Nitrospira sp. | reverse complement strand
GGTCGTATACGCTATATGCTACCAGCTATAAGCTCTTCGCTTTCTTTTTTGTGCTAGGAGGATGACATGGCGACCACATGCACGCATCTCGATCAGATCCGCCACGTGACACCCAGCGCGCGAGGGTGCGAGGACTATCTGGAGATCGGCGATACCTGGGTGCACCTGCGCCTCTGTCTCAGTTGCGGTCATGTCGGTTGCTGTGACTCCTCCAAGAACAAGCATGCGACCAAACATTACCACAAGACCTCTCACCCGATCGTCCGATCTTTCGAGCCGGAGGAGAACTGGCGGTGGTGCTACCCCGATGAACTGTTCATGGAAACGTGATCTGAGACAAGGGGATCCGACATCTTCCAACGGCAGGCGTGATCCCTGAAAGTAGGACTATTGGATGAGAGTGGCTGGAAAAGCAAAACCACGAAAACGTGAAGGTCTCGCTGAAGCATGGGACTGCACGGATCGTATATTTCAATCCGTACCCGACACCGCCTGGTATGACCGCCCGGTTCCGGTCCGTCATCGTCTCCTGTTTTACCTCGGTCATGTTGAGGCGTTCGATTGGAATCTTATGGCCCCAATTGGTTTCACGCTCCCGTCTTTCCATCAAGAATTCAATCGTCTGTTCGCCTTTGGGATTGATCCTCAGGCTGATCAGTTACCCAATGACAAGCCGTCGGACTGGCCCTCTGTTGATGAAGTGCGGCAGTATGTTATTCAGATTAGGAAAACTTTGGAGGGGGTCTCCAATGAAATCTCCTCCCTCTTATTGGATGTGGCCATCGAGCATCGGCTCATGCATGCCGAAACCTTTACCTCCCTCCTCCATAACCTGGACCAGCCGTTACCCTTGGGCGCAAGAAGCCTCCTGTCCGCAAAGGTTTCCTCTCCAGCCCCTGTGCCTGTCATGATTGATATTCCCGCAGGGACGGCCACGCTCGGCCGGCGCCGCAGATCGATCGGCAGCGAAGATGGAATAGGCTCCGACGGTTTTGGATGGGATAACGAATTTCACGAGCACCTTGTCGTGGTGCCCTCATTTGCCATCAGCAAGTACAAAGTGACGAACGCACAATACCTCACCTTCGTCGAGGCCGGCGCCGCTCCGCCGTTTTTTTGGCGGCGTCGCCACAACCGGTGGTTCTGGCGAACTCTCTGGGGGGAGATCCCGCTGCCGCTCGACTGGCCGGTATACGTGACCCATCAGGAAGCCGCGGCCTATGCGAGCTGGGCTGGAAAGTTTTTGCCCACGGAGGCGCAGTTCCACCGGGCGGCCTATGGCACCGCGATGGGTGAGGAACGGAGGTACCCCTGGGGAGCTGCTCCGCCGGAAGCCCAACGCGGCAACTTTAATTTTCAACGATGGGATCCCATCTCCGTCACGGCCAGCCCGTTGGGCGAGAGCGCCTGGGGTGTGGCGCAACTCGTCGGCAACGGGTGGGAATGGACCGCCACCGTCTTCGGTCCGTTCCCAGGATTTCAGCCCTTTCCGTTCTATCCCGGTTATTCCGCGCCATTCTTCGATGGCGATCATTTTGTGCTGAAAGGCGGCTCGTCGCACACCGCTGCGCGCCTCTTGCGCCGATCATTCCGCAACTGGTTTCGACCTGGTCATCCCTATGTCTATGCCGGATTTCGATGCGTCGACAACTGATCGTGTCCTCTCGCCACGGCTCAATTCGCAGGCGCGGGAGGACTTTGCCCAGGCTGTACGGATAGGACTGAGCAAGCGGCAGCGCGAATTACCCTCGATGTATTTGTATGACGATCTGGGTACAGCCTTGTTTGAGGCCATCACTTTGTTGCCTGAATACGGACTGACCCGCGCGGATGAGCGGCTCCTGCGTCGGTACGCCAGGGCGATTCTTGAACACCTGCCCCCCGGTGTGATGGTGGCCGAACTGGGAAGTGGCGGTGGCCGGAAGACGCGTTGGCTCCTCGACGCCTTAGCTCACCGAGAACCAGTCGTCTATTTTCCCATCGACATCTCCGCGGCCGCGCTGGCGAAGTGCAGACAAGAACTCTCAGGGTTAGGGGCGGTGAGTTTGGTCGGTTTGGAGACATCCTATTTGGAAGGCCTGTGCGATGTGACGGCCAGGCGTCGCCCGGGGCAGACGCTCCTCGTTCTCTTTCTGGGCAGCACCGTCGGGAATTTTGATCGTCCAGCCGCGGAGGAGTTTCTACGGGAGATTCGTCGCTGTCTGTCTCCCGGCGATGCGCTACTCCTGGGTACGGACCTGGAAAAGACTGTGGCGGAGATGGTCCTGGCCTACGACGACCCCGTTGGAGTGACGGCTGCTTTCAATCTCAATCTGCTCGCTCGCATCAATCGCGAACTGGAGGGAAACTTTGTGCTCGGGCAGTTCCGCCATGAGGTCCGTTATCACGAACGGGAACGCCGGATTGAAATGCATCTGCGGTCGGAACGGACACAGACCGTCTCGATTCGGGCGGCAGACTTGACCTGTACTCTTCACGCGGGTGAGACGATGTGGACCGAAGCCTGCCATAAATTTCACCTCGGTGAGATCCCGGCGATGGCGCAGCGCACCGGTTTTGTGTGCCAGGCGCAATGGGTGGATGGAGAATGGGCCTTCGCTGAAAACCTGTGGGTCGCAGATCCTGCGGCCGCCACCATGCCTTAGCCTATGAGCCAGATCGTGTCGTTCCAAAATGCGTCAGCGCGGATTGCCGACAGAGCCATTCTGCATCACTTAGACCTAGAGGTGGAAGCGGGAGAAACGCTCGTGCTGCTGGGACGCAGCGGTTCGGGAAAGACCACGGCCTTGAAGCTGGTGAACGGGTTGCTCTTGCCTAATGCCGGGGAGGTGGTCGTGGAGGGGACGCCTACCACCGCCTGGGATCCCATTCGTCTGAAACGGCGGATCGGCTATGTCATTCAGGAAGGCGGCCTATTCCCCCATTTTACCGTGGCTGAGAATGTAGGCCTCGTTCCTCGCCTGGAAGGATGGCCCCGTCGTGACATCGAGGCTCGTGTGCAGTCGTTGCTGGATCAGGTCGGGCTCGCGCCTGACGAGTTTGCCGCTCGTTACCCTCGTGAACTGTCCGGTGGACAACGCCAACGCGTGGGGGTTGCACGGGCCCTGGCCGCCAATCCGCCTCTATTGTTATTCGATGAGCCATTTGGCGCGCTCGACCCTGTCACCCGTCTCGACCTTCAACGGCAGTTTCTCTCACTGCGTCGGCAGTTTCAGAAAACCGCCATCTTCGTGACCCATGATGTTCGGGAAGCGCTGCTGGTGGCGACCAGGATCGCGCTCCTAGTCAACGGTGCACTGAACCTGGTGGGAACTCCTTCGGAATTTCTCCAGGCGCGGACTCCGGAAGCGCACACCTTCCTGGCCTGTCTCCGCCCGCAGGCGGAGGTCTGATGTCTCTGAGTTTCTTGCGCGAGCTGCTCGATCTGACGATGGAGCACGTCGTGCTGGTGCTGGTCTCCATGACGATTGCCGCGATGATCGCGATTCCAGGAGGCATTCTGCTCACCCGCCGTGCCGCGCTGCGACGTTGGTCGCTCGGGGCGGCCAATATCGTGCAAACCATTCCCAGCTTAGCCCTCTTTGGGTTTCTGATTCCGCTTCCGTGGCTGGGCGGCATCGGGACGCATACGGCCATTGTGGCGCTCGTGCTCTATGCCCTCTTGCCGATGCTCCGCAATACGGTGACCGGCATTCTCGGGGTGAACCCGTTCATTCGGGAATCGGCGGTCGCGCTGGGGATGACAAACCGGCAGCTCCTCTGGGAAGTAGAACTGCCTTTGGCCGCCTCGACCATTCTCGCCGGAGTGCGGATTGCGACGGTGACGACGATCGGCACTGCCACCATTGCCGCTGCCATCGGCGCCGGGGGACTGGGAGTCTTTATTTTCCGTGGATTGGCTTCCGTCGATTCACTGTTGCTGTTGGCGGGAGCCGTGCCGGCCGCTCTCATGGCGGTCGTGGCGGATCGGGGACTCGAATGGGTGGAACAAAAACTCTGGCGTGGTTGATCCTCATCCTTGGTCTCGCCGGATGTTCCCAGGACCAATCCACCATCACCGTCGGCTCGAAAAATTTTATCGAGCAGGTGCTCTTGGGGGAAATCGCCGCCCAACACCTCGAACGGCGTTTGGGCCGGAAGGTGGAAAGGAAACTGAATCTTGGCGGGACGCTGCTGGCTCATCAGGCGCTCGTGAAGGGAGAGATCGATCTCTATCCGGAATACACCGGCACGGCGTTGACCGCCGTCCTCCATCAGCCGCCTTCCTTCGATCCCATGGCGGTGTTCGCTCAGGTGACAGGCGAATACCAGCAGCGATTCGGCATTGCATGGCTGCCGCCCTTAGGTTTCAACAACACCTTTGCCATGGTGATCCGCAAAGCAGACGCGCAGACACATCACATTGAGTCGTTGAGCGAGGCCGCGCGTTACCAGCCTGGCTGGGCCCTCGGCGTGGGCTACGAATTTCAACAACGCGAAGACGGTTTATCCAGCCTGTTGAAGACGTACCACCTGCCGCTCACCGGTCCGCTGAAGACCATGGATTTGGGACTACTCTACCGCGCGCTCGAACAGCAAGAGGTCAATATGGTGGCAGGGAACTCGACGGATGGAGTCTTATCGGTTCTGGATGCCGTCATCCTCCGCGATGATCGAGCCTGTTTTCCTCCCTACGAGGCAGCCTTGGCTGTTCGCGAGGACGCGTTGAAACGAGAGCCGCTGCTGGGGCCCGCGCTCACGGAACTCAGCGGCACCTTCACCGATGCGATCATGCGACGGCTGAATTATCTGGTGGTCGTCGAGCATCGCAGCGTCCGAGAGGTAGCCGAACAGTTCTTGAAGGACCATATCCGCATTAATGAGCGGAGCGTCAAGGACAAGGAAAATAGCGTCTCTTTGCACGCTGAGAGAGTGCGGTTGGAAGCACTCCCGTGACGGTCCTCCGGCAGGGAGCAGTTGAGGCTTGCGAGCGCAGTTTACGGCGGCTTCAGACCGATTACCTCGACCTTTATCTTCTCCACTGGCGCGGATCGACATCCCTCGCCGAGAACTTCGAAGCATTTCAATCGCTCACACGTGCGGGTAAGATTCGGGAGTATGGGGTCAGCAATTTCGATCACACGGACATGGAGGAGGCCATGGCCTTACCCGGCGGTAATGAGATCGTCACCAATCAGGTGCTCTACAACCTGAGTCACCGTGGCATGGAGTGGGACCTGCTTCCCTGGTGTCATCAGCGGACGATGCCCAACATGGCCTACTCGCCGATCGACCGCTCACCGACGAAGCGACGGGGCATGTTAGGCAATCCACAGCTGACATCGATCGCCTCACACCATGGTGCAACGCCGGCCCAAGTGGCGTTGGCCTGGCTGCTCCTGCAGCCGGACATCGTGGTCATTCCGAAAGCGGGCAATCAGGCGCATGTGCGGGAGAACCGCTCCTCGGTAGGACTGACGCTCACCGACGAAGACCTCATGGGACTCGATCAGGCGTTCCCTCCGCCTCGCGAAAAAATGGCGCTGGCGACGCGATAATCTGTGACTCGGATGACTGAAGACCAGGGTCTGACCGGTTGAGGAGAAGAAGCGAACAGGCCGACGCTTGAGGGGTTCTCAAACAGAAGGAGTGTCCTATGAACATTCTCATGGTCCTCACGTCTCATGACCAACTGGGCGACACCGGAAAGAAAACCGGCTTTTGGCTCGAAGAGTTCGCCGCTCCCTACTATGTGTTGACGGATGCCGGAGCGACGGTCACGCTGGCTTCTCCTAAGGGCGGCCAGCCGCCGCTCGACCCCAAAAGCGATCTTCCCGAGAACCAAACCGAGTTGACGAAGCGCTTCCGCACGGACCGCGCCGCACAGGTTGAATTGGCCCACACGAAAAAGCTCGCCGACGTGTCCGCAAACGATTTCGAGGCCGTCTTCTATCCCGGCGGCCATGGCCCGATGTGGGACATGCCCGACAATGCGACATCCATCGCGCTCATCGAAGCCTTCGTGAAGGCCGATAAACCAATCGGCGCGGTGTGTCACGCGCCGGTCGCGTTCGTCAACGTGCGCGGAAAGGACGGCGGCTATCTGGTCAAGGGCAAGCGCGTGACAGGGTTCACCAATACGGAAGAGACCGCCGTCGGTTTACAACTTGTCGTGCCTTTTCTGTTGGAAGACCGGCTCAAGGAAAGGGGCGGCCATTACAGCAAGGCGGCCGACTGGGCTCCCTATGTTGTGGTTGATGGCCTGCTGGTGACCGGTCAGAACCCGGCCTCTTCGGGTCCTGGAGCGCAAGAGTTGCTGAAGTTGCTCGCCGTGGCCCTACCGGCCTGAACGGAGGGGGGGTGGTGACATCCGCCGCCCATTCGCTGGTGCTACGGCGGTGCATGATGCCCCGGTTTGTTCCATTCAGAACCGCGGTTCTTGGAGGTGAAGCATGGAGACAGTCTTGAACATAGACCAACACAAACAACGACTGCTGGAAAAGGAAAAGGAGCTGTTGACGCAGATCAATCGAGCGGCTGTAAGTGCTCGTGAACCGGGTGATGAGACCGCCCGTGACGCAGGCGACGAGAGCGTCGCCAATGAACAGAAAGAGCAACAGTTCAGGGAAATCGAGGCGGATCGGACGGTGCTAGGCCAGGTGCGGGAAGCGCTGCGTCGAATTGACAATGGGACGTTCGGCAAATGCTTGGTTGACGGCGAGACAATCGAAGCGAAACGGCTTGATGTTCTGCCATGGACTCCCTATTGTCTGAAACACCAGCAAGTCCTTGAAGGGGCCGGGCCGCTGCGAACGCCCACCCTGTAGGATCTCGCTTGATCGAGGCCTTCAAAACCGTAGCGATCTTTCATCGCCATGGTCTCCCGTAAGAGTCGCGGTGGTGGGTCAATCGCCTGCCGTGAAGAGGGGTTGGAATGCTCAATTCCTGGTAGAAACGAGAAGTCAAACATTGTATAGAACTGGATATCCTCGTGCTTCTCCC
>JAJONL010000230.1 GCA_021323395.1 Nitrospira sp. | reverse complement strand
ACCTCGCGATCCGGATAGTTCTGACGGATCCAGTTTTCGAGAACCTTTGGAGTGGATCGGCCTTGGCGGTTGTAGTCGAAGTAACGGTCATCGTACCAGCCGAAATCTCCCGCGAAGGGAACGATTCGCCGGAGATGCAGCATCTCGATCAAGCGCTTGTGAAGCGTAAAGGTTTCGTTCTTGTTGCTGACGGCATGTTCTTTGGCTTCCCGAGACATGCGATAACAGGCCGGAAACACGGTGGCGCTGGAGGTTTGAATAAAACCGATGTCGAAATCGGGCCAGCGCTCATGGATCTCTGAACAAAGTTCTTCGTCGTCGCAGTTGTCGTTCATGTTGATGAGGCGGGAGCCGGGATGATCGATGACGAACCCTGAATTTTCCCAATCATGGGATCGCGATTTAGCCGACGGGACGACCGTAAAGGGAGTGTTTCCTCCCAGGAGATAGGTCTCCCAGGGATGCAGTTTGGTGATCCGATGGAACCCCATTTCTCGCAGTGTCCGTTCCACCAGTTGTGCCCGCAGGCAGGGATGATTGGTGTATTCGGGAAGGAGCACTCGAATATCGCGTGGAATTTTGTTGATGGACGGAATATGGAAGTGGTCTTCATGGGAATGGGTAATGTAGAGGTAGTCTACGTCCTTCAATAGCACATTGGGAGGAATCACGGCAGGCGGGAATTTCCACAACACGTAATCATAGACCGGTTCATTGAGGAACCAGGGATCGCACAAAAGTGAGCCGAACGGACCGTCAATTCTCAGGCAAGCATGCGACACATAGGTAACTGTCAGATCATTCATCATAGCGCTCCTCTTGAGTCCGCGAGACTTATAGACGATAGTCAGCCACTTTCGTGGGGAGCAATCCGTAGCCGCGCTTCATATCTATGCCGTTAAACTCATTGTCGTAGGGGACAGAACAGAAGCCGAGGACGGACTTCTCTCGGTCCGTCAGGGCCTCGTACATCGCCTGTGGCAAATTCGCCGCTCTCGTTCGCGCGCGCGCCATGCCAGATCCGGCTGTCCCAGAACACCAGATCTCCGGCACGGGCCTGAATAGGTCGCGCAGCCTGGAAGGCCTCTTGCCGGCAGTATTCGCCGGAAAGGTGAGAACCGGGAATCAAGACGGTGCACCCGTTCTGCTCCGTCTGGTCCTCCAAGACAATCGAACACTGCATGATGAAGACGTGCGATCCGGTGTAAGGAACGAACGAGTCGATGTGCAACGGCATCTGCTGGTTACTGCTGCGGGCTAAGAAGGAGCGCAGAATATAATTGGGAGCGTCGGGAGGAATCGCGCTGAACCAGCGATCATTGAGAAAATGCATAAGGATTGACTCGATGAGCGGGCAGTCCAGAACCATTCGGAGGAAGAACAGATCCTTGCTTTGGAGATTGTAGACCATCGGTTGATCGCGATTGAGGAAAGGCATGCGGGATGATTGGGCGGCCACGGTCTTGTCGAACCAATGCCGCACCAATTCCAGCGCTGTGGAAACCTGGTCAGGTGTGAAAGCCTGGGATACATAGCAGTATCCATCCCGTTCTATGGCCGCGATACATTCGGCGGCCGCCGGCATTACCCTGCCTGGCTCTGAGACGATTGTTGGTGCCATTGACTGTCCTCCTTGGGCATATGCTTAGCCATCATCACAGTGTGCAACTTGACACGAGGCGCTGCTTCATTTGCGGCGCTCAAGCCTCACAGGTCAGCCTGTCATAGTCATGGTGATTGCCTTTCTCCGGCCTAAGGAGGTGAGCAATTGTCACGTAACGGAACTTTTGGGAAGTGTGGAGGGGACTCGACGAGGCGACCTCAGATCAGCTCGCCCGTTCGATAGGCTGGGAAGTACTCGCTCGTTTGAGCGCCGCGGTCCACCGTAAGTTCATTGTAGACAG
Organism: Nitrospira sp.; assembly: GCA_021323395.1. Taxonomy (GTDB): domain Bacteria; phylum Nitrospirota; class Nitrospiria; order Nitrospirales; family Nitrospiraceae; genus Nitrospira_A. The sequence continues at coordinate 991 of JAJONL010000230.1, read as the reverse complement.
CTTGATTGAACACTCGGCAACAGACATGCACGGGAACGGTGCCGGTACTCCACCCCTGCTTGAAGATGGACAATCCGTCTGTCCCATCTGACTTGGCTCCTGCCCCTCCCCCAAGATCGATCCATCGTACCTTTCCTGCAAAGTGATTCAGCATGTGCCATTTGGTCACGTAGGAAGCACGAAGCTTGTACCCTAATTCACTAAAGGCGACCAGGTGCCCGTACGCCACATCGCCCTGCCGATACCAGAGGTCGAGTCCCAACGATTCGGTCTCCGTTCGCGCCTCGAACATCACCATGCCGGGCACGGCTAGCTGTTTGGCAAATGCATCCGGTGAAAAGGCACGCATCCCGGTGATGTGATGGCGTTCCGCCAGCGTGTGGAAGAAGTCGACCCATTGGGTGAGACGCGATTCCGGTTCTGCGCAGTGCGACACCTGCACCTTCTTCATCGCCCTGGCCACCGTGTCTCGATGAGACTTCTTAACGACTTGCTCTATCGGTTGAGTCAGGTCGGCGACGTAATGGGATTTAAAGGGAATGACGCGGGAAAAACACCCTTCGAGCAGCGGTAGATCATAGTCGTCGAACGGCGCCGGCACCAGCATGAGACTGACCAAGTCAGTGCCGATGTCCCGAAGGTCCTCAGCCAGCTGCGACCAGTTCCGGCAACTGAATAACGGATAGGGGCCAATTGCATCACGATAGGGAGTGCCGGGAATTTCTCGTTCCAAAACCCAGCCGCCGCACCGCGGTAGGTGACGCAGTGTTCCAAACTCGCGGAGGGACGCTGCATAGGCGGGATGGGCATAGCCCGTAGGTCGCACCCCCGCTGGGCAACCGGCGGCTCGATGACTGTCATTAAGACAATGCATGGATGGCAGAGGTTCTGAAGCGCTCACGAAACATTGACGCTTTGCGTCGACTTCACCTTCAATCTCGTTCGGATAAAGCCGCCGCAATCGCCGGCGCCAAGCGGAAGGACCGAGTAC
>JAJONL010000022.1 GCA_021323395.1 Nitrospira sp. | reverse complement strand
TGGGCGACGTCGCCGGCATCATGCGCATGGTGCGGTCCATCACCGGTCGATTGACGATGGTGTCGGACGATGTGCGGCAACTGGCCTATCGCTTCCATCCATCCATCCTGGATGATCTGGGGCTCACGAAAGCCGTCCGTCGATTGGTGGATGACTTTTCCGACAGCACGGGGCTTCAAGCGGTGTATGTCCATCGCGATCCTGCGAGTCCCATTCCGGCCGAGCCGGCGACGTGCGTCTACCGCATAGCGCAGGAAAGTTTGAATAATGTTGCGCGACATGCGCAGGCTACTGAGGTCGAAGTGGAATTGATCTGTGACGAGGGGATCATCAGTCTCTCAATTCGGGATAACGGAATCGGGTTTGATCCTCTGCGGGTTTCGCAGGCGCGGGAGCGCCTCGGGTTACTGAGCATGAAGGAACGATTGCGTCTGGTGAAGGGAACATTCGAGGTGGTAACTGCGCCCGGGCGTGGGACGCATATTGAGGTACAGGTGCCGTTTTCAGGGGGCGCGCATGTCTAAACCGCGCGTGCTGTTGGCTGATGATCATTCACTGGTGCTCGAAGGATTTCGTCGCATTCTTGCCGATCAATGCGATTTGGTGGGAATGGTGGAGGATGGACGGGCCCTCCTTGAGGCCGCGCAACGGACGCACCCCGATATCGTGATTCTGGACGTATCGATGCCGTTGCTGAATGGCATCGATGCGGCTATGCAACTTAAAAAGCTGCAGCCGTCGATTAAGGTCATTTTCGTGACCATGCATGCCGATGCCGATTATGTTCGGTCGGCGTTTGAAGCTGGCGCGTCGGGCTATTTGCTGAAGCGTTCGGCAGTCGATGAATTGGAGCAGGCTATCAGGGTGGTCTGGGCGGGCCACACGTACATCACACCCCTGATCGCAAAGGAGCTGATCGAGTCGTTGCTCGCGGCTGGGTCCGGTCAGTCGCAACACAAAAGGCCGCTCACCTTTCGTCAGCGCGAAGTGTTGCAGCTGCTGGCCGAAGGCCGGACGGTGAAGGAGATCGCGGCGAGACTCAATATTTCCACGCGCACCGTCGAATTTCATAAAGCCCAAGTCATGGAACAGCTCAGCCTGCGCACGACCGCGGAGCTGATCAAATATGCGCTGACGCACGGGTTCCTGGACTCCTAATTCCTCCCCCGGGGAGCCGGCGAAAGACGACTACGCCGGGCCGACCATTCCAAAGGTTCGTGTCGCTTGCCGGCGCTGATCCTACCACTGCCCTCATTTGTGGCTATCACATTGTTTTGCAATAACTTGTCCGTTTGTCGCCTGAGCGGAGGCGTCTCGCCCGACAATGGACCTCGTAATCTTTTGCCCCAGATAGTCGGACTTTACGAGTTCCGCATTCTGCGACGGTGTTTTATAAGAGATCGGCGGACGCAGTCAGCCGACTAGAGGGACTGGTGGGAGTTGCAAACCGACATTCAGAGGATGAAGATTCGAGTCAGTTCTTCGGTCGTTCCGTATTGTTTCACTGCACAATGTGCGAACGAGTACGAATTGCAGGAAGGGAGGGGGCGTCTCAGGAGCTCTGGCATGAGGGCTCGATTGCGTCACAGGTGCAGAAGCTCGACCCCACGGAGGTCTGGTGGTTTCATACCTGCTGTGAGAATTGCCAGATGATAGGATTTGCGCCGGTCACTGTTGAGCCCACGTAGTTTACTTCACATCTTCCTTCACATCGCCGCTCGCTCCCGGACCTCAGTTCCCCTGCATCGTCATGATCGCATCAATGCGAACGCCCCGGCTTGCCCGCATTGCCTCGCGCTCATCAAACTTTCATACAGTCTTCAGCAAATCTTCATGTTCACGCCGTACCATCCGTCTCTCTCGAAATGAGGCGCGGTTTGCTGCCTGACATGCCTCCGGTTATGCCGGGGCGGCCGGCGTCCAAACGTCCCCTCATGCCCATTCGTCATGGTTCGGTGGCGGCCTGACTCGATCACTCTGCCTGTGGGGATCCCTGACTGAGGCCCTGAGCCAGGAGTCCCTGACGGAGCCGATTGCGTGCCGACCAGTGGGGCGTCTGGGTGCGGCATCAACAAGAAAGGAAAGGATGTTATGCGCATCGCTCAGGTCAGCCCGTTTTTTGAAGCGGTGTCGGTCGAAAGTGAAGGCTCGGAAGCACGAGCGGTCGCCCTCCTGACGAGTGTCCTGACTCGGTTCGGTCATGATGTGACGGTATTCGCGAGCGGAGACAGCACGGTGGAAGGCAGGTTGATTGCGGTCGCTCCGCTGGCGCTCCGGCATTATGCCGTCCCCAAACGTCATCTTTCCGAAGGGCTGACCTTTCTCGCGCTTGAGAAGGCATTTTCCATAGCCTCTTCCTTCGACCTCATCCATGTGCATGCCGGGTTCAGCGCATTCCCAATGATGCGCCGCAGCCCGCTCCCCATTGTCGCGACGGTCTATGGCGGATTGGATGCGCCTGAGGTGGTCATGCTCTATCGGGAGTTCAACGAACTGGCCTTGGTGGCGACCTCGGCGGAGCAGGTTCGGCAATGCCCCGAACTCAACTGGCAAGCCGTCATCCCCTGGCATCTCCCCCTGCGGCAGAAGGGGCCAATAGAAGACTCGAGGGACCATCTCCTCAGCGGCGCGATGGCCTACACGACCATATACGAACGGATTATCACGGCCCATGCCGAACGCCGGGGATCGCTACGGCCGACCCGGTTTCTTCATGGCGCGCGGCCGGTCGCGGCATGGAATTCTGCTCAATGACCTTTCCTCCGCGCCGGTCGTTCTGCTAGAACTCTTGCATGCTGGAGTTGGTCGGACTCGGTGCTATTGCGGGTGTGATTCCGGTCTATCTTGGGATTCTTGTCGCATTGTGGCTCGGCAAGGTGCTGCCGCGTTCCTGGGAGGGCGGGCTCATTGGCGTGGCCACCGGCGTTCTGGTGTACCTCTTTTTCGATCTGATGCACGAGGCCGTTGAACTGACCGGCGCGCGTGACGGGATTTCGTGGATCATCTTTCTGGGAAGCCTCGGCGTGAGTCTGGTCGGGTTGGTCGCGTTGGAATCCAGCCAGGTGTTCGGGGGTCGCTCAGGAAATCGGGTATTATCCCTGCCCTACATGATCGCAGTGGGAATGGGACTGCACAATCTTGGGGAAGGACTTGCGATTGGTGCCAGTTACGCCGGCGGGGAGTGGGCGCTCAGCATGTTGCTGGTGTCCGGCTTTGGCCTGCATAACGGCACGGAGGGATTCGGCATCGTGGGCGCAGCCGGAAAAATGCCGATCTTATGGCGCGATGTGCTCCTGCTGGGAATCATCGCCGGCGTTCCTACCTGCGTCGGGACCTTCCTCAGCGGCCAGGGGGTCTCGCCCTATTTCACCATTAGTTTTTACACGTTGGCGGCCGGTTCCTTGTTATATGTTGTCCTCTCCCTCACGGCCATGTCCTATACGGCGACGCGCAGATTGCAGATGGCGATAGGAATCTTCTTCGGCATCAGCGTGATGTATGTCACCGCCATGGTCCTCACGCTGGTCAGCGGTATCCGAAGTTGACCGATTGTTTTCGGCGCTCTTGCGAGTAAGGCCGGGCTTGTCGCGCGCTCCGCATTCCATCGGCGCATTTGCAGCTGGTGTCTTCACCTGCCGATATTCCACATCACTGATGTGACCGAAGTCGCCTCGCCGCGAATTGACCCCACGACGGTCGGTTGTGTATAAAATGGGCACCCTAGGCGGAAGTTGATCTTTTTTCGGGAGGTTCTCATCATGGCAGGACGGGAGTTTCACGACGGTGCCACGGATGGTTTGGAGGCCCTTGAGCCTCTCGATCCCGAGAAGATTCGTTCTTTTTCTGAACTCCTGGAAGCGATGCGGAAGACGGCGTTCGGCGGACGGCGGCTCGGCGAGGCCTATGAAACTCTGGCAGCCATGATCGATGATGCCGAGTGCAAGGTCGTACTGACGCTCTCGGGCGCAATGACCATCGCCAAGATGGGCAAGATCATCAGCACGATGATCGACCATGGCATGGTGCACGCGATCGTCTCGACCGGCGCGCTGGTGGCGCATGGATTGAGCGAATCGGTCGGCAAGCTCCACTATCGCCACGAGGCCACCCACAGCGACGAAGAGTTGTTTCGGAAAGGGTACAATCGTGTGTACGACACGCTCGAAATGGAATCCAACTTGAATTATGTCGAACATGTCGTCTCGCTCACGTTAAAACGCATCAATTCCGACCAACCGTTGTCCTCGCATCTCCTGACTCGGGAACTAGGCAAAACGTTGACCGAAGAATTCGAAGGCCCTGGGATTCTCAAGAGCGCCTATCTCAAACACGTGCCGGTGTATATTCCTGCCTTTACCGATTCCGAGATGGGCCTTGATGTAGGCACCTGGGCCATGTCCAAACACATGGATCGGGCTCGCAGCCAGTCCAAAGAAGGCGGAGATCTTGCGGTCTTGCGCGCCCTCCACCAGACTTGCCCGGCCTTTAATCCCTATCTCGATCTCAACCATTACGCGGAAGAAATATTAGGCTCCAAGCGGCTCGGTATTTTTACCATCGGCGGCGGTGTGCCTCGCAATTGGGCTCAACAAGTGGCGCCGTACATTGAAATCAGCAACACGCGTCTGGGGCTCAACGTGCAACCGCCCCGTTTCCAGTACGGAGTCCGGATCTGCCCTGAACCTGACTATTGGGGAGGGTTGAGCGGGTGCACCTATCAAGAGGGTATTTCCTGGGGCAAGTTCGTGCCGCCGGCCGAAGGGGGTCGCTTTGCGGAGGTGCTCAGCGACGCCACACTCGTGTGGCCCCTCCTCATGGTGGGATTGCTGGAACGAAGCCGTGCCAAGAGTGCCTCGGCATGACGCTTCTAAGCGCCTGGCCGGTGAAGGTCGCCGCGCCTGTCATTCTTTTCTTGCTGATGGCCGGTGCAGCTGTCGCTGGGAGCGGGCCGGCGATCGACAATCGAATACGGGGCAATCTTGATGCTCCAGTGACGATGATCGAATATTCGGATTTCACCTGCGGCTATTGTCTCAAGTTTTTCAAGGACACCTGGCCCAAGATTCGTGCACGTTATGTCGACACGGGGAAGGTGCGGTTTCTGTATAAGGATTACCCGCGCGCCGATCAAGGGCCCGGGCTCACGGCCGCTCTCGCGGCTCGTTGCGCCGGAGACCAGGGGACATACTGGCCCATGCATGATCGCTTGTTTTCCGCCGGCGGACGGTTGGATGCGGACAGCTACTCTCAACACGCCAAAACCATCGGGCTCAATCAGTCGCAATTCCGGCAATGTTTGCGTGATGCGCCGCATGTGCAGGCGATCTTTCAAGACCGGCAAGAAGCGAATGCATGGGGATTTCGCGGAACGCCCGGCTTTGTCCTGATGCGCACCACACAGGAGCCTACTACCAAAGATCCGGCTATCGCGATTCCCGGGGCCTTTCCCTTCGAGGCCTTCGAGGAAGAAATCGAGAAACTGCTCTTGTCGCCGGGTGAGAAACAAAAATAAGGTCTCTTGCGCACAGAAGTTCCGGATGGTCCGGATGGTGACTAGAATCATCGTTTAGCCAGGAAAGAGGAAACCGCACTATGGGGTTGAAACAAGCCTTTTGGTCTGTGCCTGCGAAGGCGGGAGAGCCGGATCTGTGGGTCTGCATGTCTTGTTTGAACGAGGCGTTTTGTCAGAAGGTGCCCATGCCTGCTTGTCCCTCGTGCCACGGGGTCTCCACCTACGAGGCATTCAGCTTGGCGGCGGTCCAGGACTGGGGAACCGAGGAGCTGATCGCGAAGGCCGTGGCGGCTCAACGTGCCGAAGAGGCGCTGCGGGCCGAGGCGCAGGCCGCGCCCCCCCTGGAATCCGTACAATAGCGATTCCTCTCCCCTGGAGTTTGTCCGTTGGAAGATGGACGTCCATTCCTGATCGGCGGCCGGTGGTGTCGCACTACGGCGGTCGCTCCCGTACGAAATCCCTACACAGGCGAGACGATTGCGCATGTCTGTCAGGCCGGTCCGCCGGAGGCGGCGAAGGCCGTCCAGTCCTCCGTCGACGGTGCGGTGACGATGCGCCAGCTGTCGAGTCACGCCCGAGCCACCATCCTTCAGAAGACAGCCCAGGCGCTGCAGGCCAGGCAGGAGGAGTTTGCCCGCACGATGACCACCGAGGCCGGCAAACCCGTCGCGGATGCGCGTCGGGAAGTCAGCCGGGCCATCCAAACCTGTGCGATTGCGGCGGAAGAAGCCAAACGCATCGGTGGTGAAGTGGTGCCGCTGGATTGGTCGCCCGGCATGGAGTCGCACTGGGGAATCACGCGACGGTTTCCCATCGGGCCGATCCTGGGCATCACGCCGTTTAATTTTCCGCTCAACCTGGTCGTTCACAAGGTGGCGCCGGCATTAGCCGCGGGCAATGCTATTCTCATCAAACCGGCGCCGCAAACTCCCCTGACGGCGCTGTTGCTGGCCGACCTGCTCATGGAAGCCGGTGTTCCCCCGGGCGCGGTGAATGTGGTGCCCTGCGACAACAGGGTGGCCGAACAATTGGTGATCGATCCTCGATTCAAACTGCTCAGTTTCACCGGCAGCGCTCCGGTGGGCTGGATGTTGAAGGCCAAGTGCGGGAAGAAAAAAGTCGTCTTGGAGTTGGGCGGCAACGCCGCCGTGATCGTCGAGCCGGACGCCGACTTGGATTATGTTGCGCAACGTTGTGTCACCGGCGGGTTCAGTTATGCGGGCCAGACGTGCATTTCAGTACAACGGATCTTTGTTCACGAGTCGGTAGCCGGCACCTTTACCGATCGTCTCCTCGCGCGAGTGCAACAGCTGAAGACCGGAGATCCGAGCGACGAGCAGACGGTGGTCGGGCCCTTGATCGACGAAGGCGCGGCACAACGCATTGAAGGCTGGATCGGAGAAGCCCTGGCGCAAGGAGCCCAGCTCCTGGCTGGTGGCACGCGGACGCGATCGGTCATCCGGCCGACGGTGTTGTCACAGGTGACGGGCACGATGAACGTGTCTTGTCAGGAAGTATTCGGCCCATTAGTGACGGTGACTTCCTATCGCGACTTCGCGACCGTGCTGAATGCCGTGAATGAGTCTGAATATGGCCTGCAGGCCGGACTGTTCACGCAGGACGTCGGGCGCATCTTTCAGGCTTTCGAGCAGCTTGAGGTGGGCGCGGTGTTGGCCAATGAAATTCCGACGTTCCGCGCGGACCATATGCCCTATGGAGGAGTCAAGGATTCCGGAATCGGTCGAGAGGGTGTTCGTTACGCCATCGAAGACATGACCGAGCCAAAGCTGCTGGTGCTCAATCTTCGGCGACCCGAATGAGGCGGGCCACGACGCAAAAATTCCGAGCCGCCATATTGCGGATACCCAGCAAACTTGATACAACTTCCGCGCGTGTCTCCGCGTGATCAAGCGCGTGGGCATGGTCTGTCACAATCATTCGAACACTCATGTTGGAGTGATTTCGACGAGGGATGGAGAGGGACAAGTACATGGTACCAACACACATGTTTTTGACGAGGGGCGTCGGGGTGCACAAGGAAAAGTTGGCCGCGTTCGAGCAGGCCTTGCGTAGCGCCGGCGTGGCATACTGCAACCTCGTCAGTGTGTCCTCGATTCTTCCTCCCAATTGCAAGATCCTGCCGCGCAAGCGCGGAGAAAAGCTTCTGAATCCAGGGGAAATTACCTTCTGTGTCATGGCCAGGTCGGAAACCAACGAGCGAAATCGCCTCATTTCCGCCTCGATCGGCTTGGCCATTCCAACGGATCGCGATACCTACGGATATCTATCCGAGCACCATGCTTACGGTGAAACGGATGAGGAGTCCGGTGAATACACCGAAGACCTCGCGGCTCAGATGCTGGCGACCACGCAAGGGATTGAATTCGATCCCGACGTCGCTTGGAAAGAGCGCGAACAAGTGTTCAAGATGGGTGGAAAGATCGTGCGGACGCTGAATATCACGCAGTCTGCGGTCGGCCGGCCGCATCGATGGACCTGTGTCATTGCGCTGGCCGTATTTATTCCCATCGAAAATATTCCCAAGAGCCTTCGGAATCAGGCCTAACCAGAGTTATTCATGAATACCTGCTGCGTCGTTCGATCCTCTCACCAGGCGGGGCTTTTCTCGTTCGGCCTCCTCGACGAACTGTCCGTAAGCCTGCGTTGGCCCTTCTTGCGAGAAACCTCGGCGGGCTTCAGTCTGGAACGCCTCGCGACGGCATTCATGAATAATCCTGGCTAGCGACAGGCAGTTATGACGCTTCCCTCCGGGTGGCTCGGGCCACAAGATAACTTTCTCGGGATCGACGAGCCCTGGTGTCGCCCCGCTGAAGCCGGGGTCTACGTACTTCCCGCTCCCTACGAACACACCTCCAGTTATATCCTCGGGTCGGATCGAGGCCCTTCCGCCATCATCGAAGCCTCCCAGCAGGTCGAACTGTATGATGAGACCTTGCGGCATGAGCCCTACCGCGAGTGGGGCGGCATTGCTACGGCGGCGACGCTGAATCTGAATGGTTTGGTCGATGGACCGGCCGTGCAAGCGATACAGAACTTCGTGCAGCCGCATGTCGGCCTGGGGAAATTTCTGATCACGTTGACCGGTGAGCATACCGGCGCATTGGGCGCGATCCGCGCGCATGCCCGCGCCTATCCCGCCATGTGTGTTTTGCAAATCGATGCACACGGCGATCTTCGTCAGGCCTACCAAGACAATCCTTATAGTCATGCCAGCGTGATGGCTCGCGTCGTTCAAGACGGTCTGTCGCTGGTCCAGGTCGGCGTCCGTTCGATCAGCCCGGAAGAAATCGAGCTGATCGACAAGACTCCGCGGATCACGACGTTTTTTGCGGCCTCGATATTGGATCCTTCCGGGCCTTACGAGGGCCGGGCCTCTCGCTGGATTCCCGACGTCGTCAAGGCCTGCACCGGACCGGTGTATCTCACATTTGACTGCGACGGACTCGATGCGTCGCTTGTCCCCGCGTTGGGAACCCCCGAACCGGGTGGGTTGGGCTGGTACGATACCCTCGCCCTCGTGACCGCGCTGGCGAACGGACCCGGAATCGTGGGCATGGACGTGAGCGAGATCGCGCCCATCGAGGGGTTCGTGGCTCCTCAATTCAGCATCGCCCGGCTGATCTATCGCATGCTCGGACGGATCCGTGCCGGCCGACGTGTCCATTGACCTTCACATGACGAACGTCGCGCGTGAAGCGTACCTCGTTGGGAATAAGAGCGTATAGCCCATAGCTTAGACGCCCACTCTCCTTGTCGGACGATACGCTATAAGCTGTACGCCATAGGCTCTTTTCTTTCGGACGAGATACGAAATACGCTTCACGAGGAACGGCTCACGCTTTCGCAGCACACGCCGCCATGCGCATCAATAAATTTTTCACGGAGCAGGGGTTGTGTTCAAGACGGGAAGCCGATCGGCTGATCGCCGAAGGCCGTGTGGCGATCAACGGCCGAATGGCGAAGCTCGGCGATCACGTGTCGCCGCAGGATCTGGTGACGCGCGATGGCACGGCGGTACAGCGCGGTCACACCCCAGTGTATATCAAATATCACAAGCCGGTCGGTGTCACGACGACCACGGAATCGCACATACGACGGAACATCATCGCTGAAATCGGCCATGGCGCGAGGATTTTTCCGATCGGACGACTCGATAAAGACTCATCCGGCCTCATCCTTCTCACGAACGACGGCGATATCGTCAATGACATCTTGCGGGTCGAGCACGGGCATGAACGGGAGTATCGGGTGGAGGTGGACCGAGAGTTCGACGAAGCGTTTCTCGCGCGTCTGTCGCAAGGTGTCATGGTTTTGGGCGTTCCGACCAGACCTTGCATCGTGGCGCGACTCGCTCCCCGGCGCTTGTGCATCACCCTCAAGGAAGGTCGTAATCGTCAGATCAGACGCATGTGCCAGGCACTGGGTTACCGGGTGGTTTCATTGCACCGCGTGCGCATCATGCACATCACTATAGAGGGGCTGCATGCAGGTCAGTGGAGGGATCTGAGCCGAGAGGAGCGAGACCGACTTTTCCGCGCGGTTGGTCGATCGGTCGAGCGGCCGGTATGAAAACGAGGGCGGCGCCTGGTCAGTCGATCCGCAGTGCCGGATTCGGTCCCTCATTTCCCATCGGCAAGGGTGACCCGGTTCGATGGGCCTCGTCGAGCCTGGAGGAGGACGCGATCTGCGAGCGGATCGCACGGGACAGAAACAGATTCAAGAGGGCGATGAAGAAACTGCCTCCGACGATCCAATAACTCGTATTGCGAATCGTTTTGGTACCCTCGTCACGCATGTCCTTCGCGACTTCCGAGACCGTCTCCAGGAGACGATCGAGCGCTAAGCTCACTTGCATGATCTTCGGCCCCCCATTGTCGGCGGCATGAATCTCCGCTTTTCTCCGCAATTCCGCCGCCTCAGCCGCGGAGCCCGCATTCCATTCCTGGGCCAGCAGGTCGGTTGTCTTACTCGCCACAGAGAAGTACTGGTCGAGGCTATCGCGGACCGCCTGGATATCCTTTTCCTCGCTCCGGCCGCTTCTGGAGACCCGCAGACCAGCCGCGGCATAACGATCTACGGCATGTTGGATCCGCGCGCGCTGGGTCGGCAAAGACTCGGTGATCCGCTCGAACGTTTTTTGATTTTCCGCTTCCAACGATCGGATGATCGTACTGCGATAGCGCATCACGTCGGCCGAAATGTGGGCAAGGTCGGCGGCACCCAACGTGTATTCCGTGTACATGATCCGCAGATCCTGGTCGATCCGGCTGAGCGCCTGGCCACTGATCCATCCCAAGGCTGCGATCAAAACGCTGATGAGCAATTGGTTCGTGGTGGGGGCAGATAACTTGAGGCGCGATGCCAGTGACACGAAGTCCCTCTCTTCAGGACGGTGACGTGCCGTAGACCGCGCACATCATCCGCCAAGAGTGTACCAGATCAGGCCAAAAGAAAGAAGTCGCGATCCCTCATGAGCAGCCGGCCGGCATCAGCTGAGGTGACACGCGGTGCGACCAACTGTGCGATACCGGGGCGCTAGAGCAGTCAACGTCGGCTTGCTCGTCCTAGTTGCCGAAGAGGCGCTGATCCGTGGCCAAGCATGACCCCAGATTGAAACCCAAAGTTTCGTGGTCTGGCCGGCTCATAGGGGATCCCTCGCAGTGAGCGCGCGCCATGCGGCGCCTGAAGAACAGGGGGGCGCTCATGAAGAGCCACGTGTTTACATGGCCGCCACCAGCGTGATGATCATGAGGGGTTGGATCGCAAAGCCGAAGGTGTTCACGCGTTTCCGCAGGGTCGGAGGGACGATCAACGCACACAGGCCGATCATCGCTGGATAGGAGGCGATCATTGTGAAGGAATGGAGAGGGTCGATGCGTTAGGATCTGTCCGAGTAATCCTTCGTTGCGAGGGCGAAGGAGCTGCAGACTCCTAGCTCAGCATGATGCGACGATCCACGTGTGCGGTCAGGTTGGGATCGTTGGACACAAAGATCACGGACCAGGGCTCTTCCTTGCTGCAGAGGCGTCTGAGAATCGTCTCGCGCATTGCTGGAGGGATATTGTGCAGGATCCCCTCGAAGATGAGGAGTTGCGGCCGCCCCAAAATGGCACGCGCCACCAGGATGCGTACAATGTGCGTCGGCGCGAAGATTTTTCCGGTATTCCGGATGTGTGTTTTCAGACCTTGGGGCAGCGCATCGACTTCTTCCTCGAGTTCCGCAAAACGAAGCGCCCACCGCACGTCACTATAGGGAATATAGTCCCGGCCGAGCACGATGTTTTCTTCCAGCGTTCCCTCGAAGAGCGACAGCTGTGAATCCAAGATGAAACCTCTGAACCGATTGACCGAATCCAGATTGAGATGACGGAGGTCGACGCCGTTGTACCGGATGACCCCTGAAGTGGGGGAATCCAAGCCACCCAGAACACGGGCCAGTACGGTTTTGGCCTTCGTGGTCTCGGCATAGATGCCGATTTTTTCGCCGGGAGTGACCTCGAGATCGAAGTGTTCGAATATAGCCGGCCCCCCACCGGGCGCGAATGTCAAATCCTTGCAGGTGACTCGGATGCCATGAACGGTAGGATCCGGAAGCGGAATGGAAAGAGTCGCGGTGTCTTGATCCTTCGGCAGGGAAAATAAAAAGTTCAGTTCCGTCAAGGCAGTCAGGAAGTAATAGATATGGCCCATCCGTTTCACCACGCCGTCGAAGCTCGACAAAATGCCGCTGACCACCACTTCCGCCGCCACAAATTGTCCGAGCGTCAGTTGGCCGATCCCGAGCAGCCAGCCGGCGGTCGCGATCAGGCCGCTGTGCGCGATGGCCTGCCAGCCCAACGATCCCAGATACTGCCGGATCAACACCCCGAATCGTGTCCTGCGCACCCCCATGTAGGTGTCCAGAAGGTGGTCTGTTTTCTTGATCAGCAGGGTCTGACTGTCGGTCGATTTGAAGTGCAGGAGGTTATAGGCGATTTCTTGAAACCAATGGAGCGTGTCGTATTTCGCGTGGGAAAGATCCATGTCGGCCTTCAGGCCGCCGTGGCTCATGAGAAAAAATACGACGTTGAAGCCCACCAGCAGGATGGCGTTATACAGCAGGAAATAGGGATGGTAGAACACCAGAATGGTCATCCCCACCGCGCCGCCCACGATGACGTTGATGAGGTCGACGAGCAGCACCGAAATTGCGCGTTGCATCAGGATGGTTTCGATGAAGATGTTCGCGAAGCGGGGTTTGAATCCCTGATAGCGCAAATGCGGAAGCTGCTGAGCCATGGCAATGGCCACGCGAGCGAAAATGCGGCGTTCCAGCACCTCCACGGCGTAATACTGCAACGCGCGGAAGGCTCCGACGAACAACAGGGCGGCCACCATGACTACCGCCAAGGTGACGATGGTGATGGGCTGGAGAGCGAAGGCAAACGTATTGACGAGTTCTTGGACGGTGAGGGGGACGATCAGCGCAAACAGACCGATGGCGATCGAATAGGAAAAGATGAGGCCCAGGAGCCGCCGTTCCATTCGGAACAGGATGCCGAGATGGCCGACAACCGTTTGAAACAGGCTGACTTGCTGGTCGGAATCGTCCTGGGCCATGGGTGCCACCCCTGCCGGCCACGCGGCAAGAGGAGTCTCAAGTCGTGGAAGGGGAGCCCGGCTGAGTGAGCCCCCCATATTGGGATAAACCCTATCAGAGCACTCTGCAAAATGCCACTATTTGGAAAAGCCGGCACCGATTCGATAGTTGACCGGCATAGCCGAGGGCTGACTGCGCGCCCAGGTGCCGGTCGCCCATTGATACAGCGCCAGCGCTTTCTGATAATCAGCCTTCGCCCGCACGAGTTGCATCTCCGAATCGACGGAATTTCGTTCGCGGAGATTCACAAACAGGACGCTTGTGGCGCCCAGGCTGAAACGAAAGCGCTCGCCCTCTTCCAAGGTCTTGGCCATACGGAGGGATTCCGAGGCGGCGGCGACCCGTTCCTTGGCCCGCTCGATTGCTGAGAACGCATTGTCGACATCCACGACGACTTGCTGCTCGCGGTATTTCTGAACCAGGACCAAACGGTCGGCCTGTGCTTGCGCTTCAAGCACTTCTCCACGGCTTCGGCGCTGCAGAATCGGCATGCGTAATTCCACGCCGAACCGGTAGCCGAGCCCGAGGACGAATTTCTCCGGCGCTCGCGCCGGGGCCGCTTCAAGATCGAGGCTAGGGAGAAGATTGTTCTTGGCGAGTTCCAGATCGATATTGTTCACCTTGGCTTCGATATCGACCTCGCGGATCTCGGGGCGATCGGTTTTCGCTTGCAGCTTGTCGGCTTTGACGATGTCCGCCGTCGGAGGAGCGATTGGAGGAGGAAAATCGGGTGCTCGATCGAGTTGCGGGGCGCTCGGCGCCTGGTTTTCCCAGAGAAACATCGACATCTTGAATTGTTCTTGCTCCACGGCTCGCTGCGCCGCGATGGAGACTTCGCGGCGGCGCTGAACTTCCTGGCCGGCCTCGACGACATCCAGCGGCGCCACGGCCCCTGCTTTGGCTCTGCCCTCCACTTGTCGTAACCGCTCCTCTGCCACGCCGAGCGCGCGACGTTGCACATCCACGAATTTTGCCGAAGACACCCAATCCCAAAACTGCGTCGCCGCCGCGAGAAAAAGGTCCTGCCTGGTTTGCGAAATCTTCACCTCGGCGCGAGGGTCAGCCAGCTCCGATCGCTGGAGTTCGGCATTCTCAGGATTGACCATAAGCCCCTTGAGGAGCGGCATGAACCCCCCGAGAATCACCTGCTGGTTGCCGTCTCCGAAAGAGAGATCCGGGATCCTCGCGTCCCCGATGGCCTGCCGAAATCCCGCGCTCCCACGGAAGCCCCATGGGTGACGCGCTTCGACCAAGGTATCGTTGAAACCCACGCTTTGGGTTTTGGTCGTACCTTTTTCGATAAATCGTTCGATCTCGGTATCATTGACCAAAACCGGCTCGAAGGCGCCCAGGGCCTTGAGCATTTTGCCGCGAGCCGAGACCTTTTCGGTGCCGGCTCCTTTCAGCAACGGATGTGAACGGTCGATCCAAGCCAGGACTTCATTCAGTGAAAGCGGGATGGGGGGAAGGGGCCGGGATTTGACTAAGTCCTCTGCGGCTACGCCCCCGCCGGGCAGCCAGCAAAGCGCACAGGTGGCAAACACAAACACCCAGGCATTTTTCTTCATGAGGTGCACTCCTTTCTCAGCTAAATGGAGAGAGCGTGAAATTCGAAGGAATAGGAGCGCTCTGGTATGAGCACCGCTGAGGGGAAACGCGTTATTTGGCTCCTCGCCCGGCTTTCGGCAAGAGCGTGTCGATCAAACTCGGGGGCCGTTCTTGATAATCCGCCGGAAAGAGATTGAAACGACGCCACAGTTCGTACCAGAGCGGAACGCGATTGAGAATGACCCACCCCATGGCTTTGGTCCCCTGGCGGACATGTTCCTGGGGAGGCCAGGGGCGCTCATCTTGGTCCGGGACGACCCAAAAGCGAAAATTGCCTTTCCCGTCGTCTACCTGGTCGATGACCTTGATGACGCCGTTGTAGGTTCCGGCCATCAATTCCGGCCAAGCCGGCAAGGGAATGGCCGGAATGCCATAAAAAAGAATCTTCACCTTCCGCCCGACATTGAGCAATGGGGCATCAATGCCGTCCGCGACCATCTCGATGGCCTTGTCCGTGCTGGTCGGAGAAATCCTGACCAGTTTATCCCCTGGCCGCACCGTTTCCCCCGCGCCGGCCTGGGCCATTTTTACCACGGTGCCATCGATCGGAGACAGAATGCGGCCTGCCACCCGTCGTTGGTTGGCGTTGGAGAGTCGCAACGAGACGTCTGCCACTTGATCGGCGGCTTTCGCGGCTTCTCCGATCGACGCGTCACGCGCTGCCTCCGCATCCAGCAGCCGCTGCAGCACTTCCGCGCTCACTTGTTCTCGACCGAAACTCAGCGCCTTCATGCCCTGTTCGGCCGCGCTGAGAGAGGCCTGTGCCCCTTGCAGGTCGGCCTTGCTGGCGATGGCAGATTGAATGGTGAGCTCCAATTCGCGTTGGGAGACGAGGCCTTGTTGCGCCAATTGTTGATGTCGTTCTACATTGAGTTCGGCGGTGGCGACGGCGATTTTGGCGGCTTCGATCTTCTGCCGTGCCTCGCGCACCTTGCTTTCCGCTTCGAGTACCCGCGCGCCCGCCGAAGGGACCGCCGCCTTCACGAGGTTCTGCATTTCTTTAATGCGTTTATCCAATTGGTCGGCGCGACTCAATGCGGCCTTTCGAGTGTCTTCCAGCGCTTTTTTGCGCTGTTCCAGCAAGCCGAGGAGATCCGGCGCCATGAAGTTGGGGTCGTAGTCGTCGAGTTCGAGAATCACGTCGCCGGCTTTCACCCGCACGCCCTCGAAAATGTGCCACTTCTTGATGCGGCCGGTGATCTGCGCCTCGATGTCTTGCGGTCGGTCGAACGGCGTATAGGCGGAAAGCTGGCCGGTTACGGTGATGGTCTGGGTCCAGGGGACGAAGGCGACGATCAGTATGAAGAAGCCGACCAGGAGGATGGCCAATCGAGAGGAGAAGCGGAGCCGTTCGGGAATTTGGACTGCTTCCCAGGACAGAAGTTTCGTGGATGTCGCCAGGTCATCGACGGCCATTTCGTCCAGACCCGTGCGCTGTGTGACAAGAGAGCGAAGCCTGGTCTTGAGTCCTTCACGGATGCGCTGCACGTGTCACCCTCCGGGCACAACCGGCTGCACGAAACCGGTGTTTATCATAGAGGATTATTGAGGACTTGGTCAATTCAATGCAGGATTCTATTGGCAAGCGCTTGACCCTCCGGCTCAAGAACGGCTAAGGTTTGCCCCGTTTCCAATGTCCTTCACAGAGGTGACAGCGCGCATGGTCATCACCGCAAAATCTCGGGCCTTGGTCGGGGTGCTGGGCGGTAGCCGGTCGGATTTTCCCATCCTCGAGAAGGCCGTCGCCATGCTGAATGAACTGGGGATTGCCAACGAGTTGCTGGTGGTATCCGCCCATCGGACCCCCGATCGGCTCTTTGCTTATGCGGAACAGGCGTCCGAGCGGGGTATTCAGGTCATTATCGCCGGAGCGGGGGGAGCGGCTCACCTTCCCGGGATGTTGGCGGCAAAGACCGCCTTACCGGTCATTGGAGTTCCGATTCCTACCGAAAACCTCCGTGGGTTGGACTCATTGCTCTCTATTGTGCAAATGCCTCGCGGCATTCCGGTTGCTACTGTGGCCATCGGCGGAGCAGAGAACGCCGCCATTCTGGCTGCTCAGATCCTAGGATTGCGGTCGGTCAAAATCAGGCATCGCGTGGATCAATTCCGTGCTGCTCAAACGCAGTCGGTGCTCGATTCTCAAGACGATGCCCGGCTCTCTCCGCCCTTTCATGCGAAGCGAAGCCCACCAACGAGCCCTCGATCGTGAGCCTGCCGGTCATCGCGCCGGGAGCCACGTTGGGCGTCCTCGGCGGAGGGCAACTGGGCGCCATGTTTGCCGTGGCGGCCCGCCGCATGGGGTACGACGTAGCGGTGTGGGATCCCGATGCCGAAGCCCCAGCCCACCAATTCGCCGGCTATTCTCTGATCACACCATTCTCCGACGTGGCGGCTCGCAAGGATTTTGCGCAACGCGTTCGGGCCGTGACGTATGAATGGGAAAATGTGCCGGGTGAACTTTGTGAGCAACTGGAGCGGGAGATGCCGGTTCGGCCATCGAGCCGGGTGCTGCGTGTGATTCAAGATCGGATTGAACAAAAGACGTTTCTGCGCGCTCATGGACTGGCTGTCCCGGGGTTTTATGGAATATCTCGACCGGAGGAACTCGGTCGACAAACGCTGCTCGGATACCCGCTGATCTGCAAAACTGCCACTGCAGGATATGACGGCAAAGGTCAATGGACGATCGGTCGTGTGGAAGACCAAGCCGCAGTCCAGCAGGACTTAACGAAGGCCTTCAGGCCAGGATCGCGCTGGATTCTGGAGGAATATCTTTCCTTCGAGCGCGAGTTGTCTATCCTGGTCGCTCGAGGCGCTGATGGAACGACACGAACCTATCCTGTCGTCGAAAATATCCATCACGACGGCATACTTCGCCAGACGACCGTACCGGCCGATGTGCCGGCAGCCGTTGCGGAGCAGGTTGCGACGATGGCACGAGAAGCGGTACAGGCGTTGGACGGAGTCGGTGTCTTCTGCATCGAATTATTTCTGATGGGAGACGGCCGGTTGCTGGTCAACGAGGTGGCGCCCAGACCACATAATTCCGGCCATTATTCATTGGATGCCTGCACCGTATCGCAATTCGAACAGCAGGTGCGGACCCTGTGCGGTTTGCCCTTGGGGGAAGTGCGGCTGCTCAGCCCCGCCGTCATGCTCAATCTGATCGGCGACGAGGTGTCGCAAGTCACGACAACGCCCGGCATGCAACAGTTGCTGTCCGAGCCTGGGGCAGCCCTCCATCTGTACGGCAAGCGTGCCATCAGGCCAAAACGGAAAATGGGTCACATCACATTTCTCGCTTCGACCTGCGCGGAGGCCCTCGCGACAGCGCGGGCGTTCCGGTCGCATCAGGTTCTGCCGAACCCGTAAGGAATCATCGCTAGCACACTCTTCGGTTGCGGTGTACGATGCTCGTTCGCATCGGTTGACGCAGTCGGTTGAGGCGAGGCTGTTCGTTTTTGTGATGGGCCGCGAGCGTTCTGGTCCATCGCGCGACCCTCTCGTTCTTGTGCCTGTGATATTGCGTTGAGTTCTTCCTGTCCGAAGAGGGCACGAGACTTGCTGACTTCCGTGCCGGCTTCACATGTTCCACGGAAGGCAGGCGCAATCGTGAGTGTTTCACTCTTCTCCTCAGAACTCGACCACAGCCGGCCGCATCCTGACGCGCGGGGGTTGGCCCGGTTTCTCAACCACCCCCGATCGCGCACGATGTGTCTGCAGAGTCTCGTAGCCGGGATTCTTTCGTACGAACTTCTGGTCAGCAACGAGCCGATCTTCGGACAGGCGGCGAGCCGGATCGTGGCCGGGGGCTTGCTCCTGATCAGTGGCGGGGTCATGCTCTTGCCGCGCCATTGTCTCGAGCGCTCTTGGTTCCCCGGCGCGTGGATCAGCCTCAACACGGTGTTAGTGACGGGAACGATTTATCTCTCGGGGAACGCCAGTTCGGAATTGTATCTCACCTATTTTCTCCTCGTCTTGATCGCCTCTTCCGCCCCCTCGCTCAGGCAGCTACTCAGTGTTGCGCTTGTGATCTGCGCCGGTTATGGCGTCCTGGTGTACGAACATGCCATGCAATCAGGTGGCCTCGCTGTGGAGCACCTGCTGGGCGTTCCTATCTTGCTCATCATGGCGGTGTTTTATGGGTTGACGCTCGAGACCGTTGCGACCGAACGGAGACGCAATCGCTCGCTGCAAGAAAATGTGCAAGGCCTGAAACAATCTGAGCAGGCGCTGGAACGACGCCAGTCTCAACTTGAGACGAGGGTGCAAGGATTGAAGCAAGGGCTCTCCCGTGCGAATCAGGAAATTCGCCAGGGGCTGGTAGAGCGGACGGGGTTGGAACGACAGCTCCGTGAAGCTCAAAAATTCGAGGCGGTCGGTCGATTGGCCTCCAGGCTGGCGCATGAATTCAATCAGATGCTGGGGGTCATCGGAAAGGAAACCGGCATCATCCTGTCCAAGCTGAAGTCGGATGATCCACTTGTGGGTCCCGTGGACGAAATATTCCGCAGCGGGGAACGGGCGGCGGCGTTGACGGCTCAATTGTTGGCGCTGCGCGTGCATGAAACAACGATTCGAGACACGCTGTCCCTCGGTCCGTCCATTGAGACGATGTATGAGACGCTTCGGGGACTGCTGCCCAGTCAGATCGACTTGCAAGTGGAGAGCACCCCGACGCCGGCTCTAATTGAGATCGGCCACGATCGTCTGGAGCAGGTGCTGATGCATTTGGTTGCGAATGCGCGAGATGCCATCCGGGGGAGTGGCCGTGTGACGATTGCGGTTGAAATCGTGACAGGCGAGGCGCTTCCTGTTGAACAATTGGAAAAAAGCTCTCGAACCCGCATGGCAAGGATGTCCGTTAGTGATAGCGGTCGCGGGATGAGTCTGGACGTTCAATCGCAAATGTTCGAGCCCTTCTTCTCGACGAAGGACACCCATGCCGGTCTTGGCTTGACCTTCGTCTATGGGATCGTCAGGCAATTCGGGGGAACGATCGACGTCAGAAGCCAGCCTGGACAAGGAACGACGGTGCGCGTCTATTTTCCATTGGTCGAGCGGGATGGAGCGGTGCGGGACACGACGATCGTCGGCGAAGCCCTCTCGAAAGGGGCTGAGACAGTGTTGCTGGTGGAGGAAGATGAAATTGCGAGAAAGCTGGCGCTGTCGACGCTGCATCGCCATCGGTACCATGTCTTGGAGGCAGAATCTGCCGTGGAGGCCCTATTGGTCTCTCAGCAGCATGGGGGGCCCATCCATCTCACGGTGAGCCATCTCTCGATGCCCGAGATCAGCGGGCGTGATCTGGCCAAGCGCCTGGTGCTTCAGCATCCCAAGATGAAGGCGCTGTTCGTGTCAGGATTTTCGGACGAGACGATTGCGAGTCATCGGGTCAATAAGAAATACTTCCTGCAGCAACCCTATCGGCAGCACGACTTGGCGGGGAAGATCCGTGAATTGCTGGATGTGTGACGGGCGAAGGAGACGTTAATAGCGCCATGATGAGGTGCGGGCAGGCGTGAAGAACCGCACCTCCGGTCGTTTGAAGAAACCGATCAGGACCATCCCCGCGACAAATCCGCCGATGTGCGCAAAGAAGGCGACGCCTCCCCCCTGCGATCCCAGACTCGCGCCACCGCTCAGGATCTGCATCACGAACCAGAATCCCAATACGATGCCGGCCGGCACATACGTAGTCCCCACCAGTGGCGCGAGCAGGAGAATTCTGGCGTGGGGAAACAACAGCAGATAGGCGCCCAGAATCCCGGAGATCGCGCCGCTGGCGCCGACCATCGGGACTGTCGAGATGGGATCAGTGAGGGCATGACTCAATGCCGCGACCATGCCGCACAGCAGATAGAACACCACAAATTTCACTGACCCCATCACGTCTTCGATATTGTTTCCAAAGACCCAGAGGTACAACATGTTGCCGATGAGGTGCATCCAGCTACCGTGCAGAAACATACTCGTCAGGACCGTCGAAAAGGCGGGGATCGCCATGGCTTCCGGCGGGAGGGTCGCATGGCCGAACAGAACAGCCGGGATGGCTCCGTAACGATAGACGAAGATTTCTCCGAGGTTCGGGAGGAGTGAGTTTTGATACAAGAATACGAGAGAGCAGACCACGATAAAGGTGACGGTCACGACTGGTGTACTGTCGGTCGGAGTATCGTCGTTGAGTGGCAGCATCGCTCCACCTATCGCTGTCGCTGAGGGTCGTCGGGGCGCGGGTGCGGCAACCGAGGATTGACAGGAAGCGACCCATCTGGTTGCAACGGCACCGAAAATCCCGCGGCGTGGGTATGGCCTCCGCCGCCAAAGGATGCGGCGATCGAGCCCACGTCGGTGCCATCCTCGCGTGAACGCATGCTGTAGTATCGGCGTCCGTTGCGGTCGTGCCAGATGAGACAAAAGGGGTGTTGGGCCGACAGTCGTTCGCCGATTTGACTCGTGAGGAGAGGGCTGTGAACGGCCGGGACCGTGACGCCCTCAAACTGCATCATTGTCGCATGCGATGCGAGTTTTGTGACCAGCTCGTTTTCGTAGCGAAGAATGGCGCGGCCTTCCCGTTCCAATTCCTGCTGCTGGAAGCTGTTCCAGAGTGCAAAATCGAATGGGTAGGAAGCGAGGGCGGCACTGATCTCTCGGCTGTGCGGGAGGGCCCAATGCCACAGGTCTTTGTCCTGAATATAACGCAGCAACCAGGGGGCCGGCTCGTCGTGAGCCCATTCCCAGCCGAGCACCGCTCCCGATTTGTTCAGATCAAAATAGGCGAAAGGAAGATCGGCCAGCGTCTGTTCGGCGGTGATGTGGTGATCCAGGACGACGAGGCTGGCGGCGCTGTGAGCGATCGCTTCGAGGATCGGCCGGGCGTAACTGAAATCCACAATGACGATATGCTGTCCGACCAAATCCGGAGGAGGCGCCTCCCCGTGTTTCACGGCGTGATAACGAGCGTGCGGGTAGCGTCTCCAAATGGCCCAGGCCGCGCCGAAACCATCCGCACATTCCGCATGGTAGAGGATCAGCGTGGGAGCAGTACCAGAGGGGCTACGCATGGAGGCTGCGCTCATAGGCGTCCAACCTTAGCATGTCCGTCCCTGGAGACTAAAGGGGGTATCCAGACCGAGGTGGCAGGCGTGTGCGGCAGCGGAAATCCAGACTAGGTTACCGCCGGAAGGCGGTTGAGGTGATCGATGAGTTGGCGAAGGCGACCGGCATTTCGGCGGTTGAAGGAGAGCGTCAAGCGCGCGAGATCCTTCAGCCCCGGCTCATCGATCTCCTCGGGGAGGGACGGCCGTTGTTCGAAGCTCCCCTCGGTCAACATATCGCTGAATTGTCCCTGGATCTCTTCGAGCTGCGGCCCGCTCAATGGCGTTTTCAGCCTGATAACCAGCTGTCGGCCCACGAATCGGAGCGAGTGATACCGCTGGTAGAACAATCGGATTTCGGTGACCGCATCTTCCACATTGTCGACGATGGTGAAGAGGGCGAGATCCTCGGCGTTGATCAAGCGCCGTTTCAGCAATTGATCGGTGATGAAGGAGTGCCAGTGGTTCCAATAGTCGCATCCGGGAGCCTGGAGGCACACGATCGGTTTCGGGTCGCTCTTGCCCGTTTGCACCAGGGTGAGAATTTCAAATCCTTCGTCGTGGGTTCCGAACCCGCCCGGGAAGAGGGCGATCGCGTGCGATTCTTTCTGGAACATGAGCTTGCGAGTGAAGAAGTATTTGAAGGTCACGAGTTTGGGGTCGTCGGCGATGACGGCATTCGCGCCCTGTTCGAAGGGCAGCATGATATTGACGCCGAAACTATGTTCACGCCCGGCGCCTTCCTGTGACGCCCGCATGATGCCGTCGGCTCCGCCGGTGATGGTCATATAGCCCTCTTCCACCATCCGTCGGGCGAACTGAAACGCTAACTGGTAATTGGGATCGTCCGCGGGAGTGCGGGCAGACCCAAACACACTGACTTTGAGGCGCTGACGGTATCCCTGAAACACCCTGAACGCATGCCGGAGTTCTTTCAACGCGCGATTGACGATCTTCAAATCCAGGACGTCCAGTTGGGAATCCGACAATCGGATCACACCGGTGAGGATTTCCTTCATGAGGGCCGCCTGGATATCATCGTCCGGACGGTCGAGCATGGTGCCGAGTTGTGTGAGAATTTCTTCTTTGGTGAGAGACGGTTTTGAGCGAGCGGCAGAACTTTTCATCAGTGGTTACCTAAAAGCACGGTGTACTCCGGCGCGTATCGTCGGAGCAACAAATCATAACAAGCTGTCCTCGGTGAAGCAAAGATCCATCGGAGGAAGGTTAGGAGAGCTCGGAGGTTCGAGGCAAATTCTGAAGCACCCATGCGCGAATCTTTGATTCGTCCGATGAGGGAAGCGGCGCGAACTGGATATCAACTCCGGGTTGGGCGCCGATCACGCCACCGTCTTCCGACAGGTCCGGCTCATAACTGCTGCTGAGAACGGTGCCGCGCACGGAGAGGCTGAATTCCGTGGTCGGCAGAATAAAGGAGAGAACGACAGTTGTGCCGGGTAGGAGCAGCGTGCGGCTCTCGATAAACGCGCCGACGTGACTGAGCTGCCGGATGGTGGCACTGTGTTTGGCCCCTTCGCCCTCACCATTCTTCACGCGCAGGGTTGCGGGCAGGCAGGTTTGGCAACGCTTCGGAGCCAGCGCCAAGTCCCGCGCGGTCAGAATGCCCACCGGCTGGCCTTGCTTCGTCACAATGAGGAGGGAGGCTCCGGAGGAAGCCATCACGCTCGCGGCGTCGTCGAGAATCTGGTCGCACTCAATGGAATGCACCGGCTTCGACATGATCATCCGGACCTCCACATCGTGGGGTTCCAGCCCCTGGGCCACGACTTTTTTGACGATGTCGCCGGAGGTCATGATGCCGAACGTGGTGTCGTTGTCTTTCACCAAGAGACAGGGGATCCGTTCCCGATCGAGGAGCAGGGCAGCTTCACTGACAGAGACATCCCCGGGAACTTGTACGACGCCGGGTGTCATCATATGAGCTACCATAGAGGTTGAGTAATGAGACGGCTTGTCCCGGAGCATGTAGCCGGCCTTTGTCATATGCTGAAGCCTGTTTCTCGCCGCGAGAGGGGCTGACGCGTTCGGACCGGCGACCTCCACGTCGAAAGGAAGTATATCAGATCGATGCGTTGGATCCGCTTCCTCATCTTGCCTTGTCAACCCAGAGGTTAGACGCTTAGACTGCACAAGAACCACCGTCATTATGCTTGTTTCAAAATATGCCAAACGCGACATGATGGAAAGTGAATTCACACAACGTGTCAGTCAGATTCCCGTCCATGGCATAGGGCTGTCGGTGGATGTGTATTCACCGGACCTTAGGGAACTCGTCCAACGTCTGCGCCGAGAGGGACTTCAACCGGGGTATTTGGAGATCTTCAAGGCGACGACCTCCGCCATGCAATGGGTACGACAACAACTACCGGAAATGAAGCTGACTTATCATGGCGAAGGGCTCTGGGTCACACAACCGGACTTTCCTCAAAGTTACTCCGGACGACAGGGCGTCGCGGAAGCCTGTGCCCACATCGCCGCCCTGGGGAGTGCCTGGCTGAATCACGAATGTGCCACCAAACACATGGCTGGGTTTGCGTTCGGAACCTACCTACCGCCGTTGTATACAGCCTTGTCGGCCAGGCTGACGGCCGAAAACCTCGCCTATGTGCAGAGACGAGTCGACGAATACCTGCTCCGGCAGGGCAGCGGTCCGACGCTGGTCTTGTTGGAAATGCCGCCGCTGACCTATTTCGCCTGCGGTTCTCTGGACATCCCGGCATTCTTCCGATCGGTGGCTGACCAGACACCCTGCGGGTTGGTCCTGGACATCGGTCATTTATGGACCGTCTACCGTTACACGGGAGCTTGGCGAAGGCAGGGGCTGGAGGCTTTTGTCGCAGACTTTCTGGAAGCCTTTCCCGTGGAGCGAGTGGTTGAGATTCATGTAGCCGGCCTTGCTGAATTCACCCCTCCTTCTGATCCTCAGCATCACGGGGGCAAGGACGTCTTGCCCTACTGGATCGACAGTCATGGGGCGCCTATTCCGGAAGTCCTGTTCGACTTGTTGGCGCAGGTCTTATCGCACCCCCGCCTGACGGCGCTGAAGGGCGTCGCGCTGGAGGTCGACACCAAGCCCATCGCCGAGATCGTCACGGAGTTAGGCCGGTTCGTTGACCGGTTTCAGTCGAAGGTGCATTGCCAAAAAACGATCGCTCACGTCGACACACTCTCGCGGAACCGCCGGTCACGTTCGACCTGCTCTGGTTCCGGGGAGGGGGTGACATCGGACGAGCAGGCGGTCCTGGGTCGGCAGTATCAGGCCTATGTCGATCTCCTTACGACTCCTGGCGGTAATCTCATGGCCGCAGATCTTTCATTACTGGGCGGATCGCTCGAGGACTTCGACCGGTATCGCCAGGCCTACCTCCCCCACGAATTGCTGCATTGGGGCGGTGAGTTGACGGACATGTTCCCGAGGACCTCCGGTCTGTTGGCAGCCGCGCATGTGTCCATAGAACGGTTCAGTGCGTTCTGGTTTGAAAAACCGAGGCCGGAACAGGGAGACTATGACTTTTTCCTGCTGAAGATCGAGCGGTTTGTAGAGTTCGTAGCAGTGGGCTGTCCTTCCGCGCTCCAGACTGTGATGGAGGAAGCGGAAGAGTTGCGGGCAGCCTACCATGCGGCCAATGAACCGGTCGGGTTGGACGAGGCGCATGCATGAGCTTCTGGTCCGCGCTCCCACAGCCTATTTTGGGACTGGCTCCGATGGACGGCGTGACCGATGCCACCTACCGGCGCGTGGTGGCCTCCCAGGGACGGCCCGATATCACCTTTACGGAATTTACCAATGTGAGCGAGATCTGTCGTGCCCCGGAACATCTCCTCAGGTCATTGATCTATAGCGAGGCTGAACGACCGATTGTGGCCCAGCTGTACGGCAAGGATCCGGAGCAGTTTTACCGCGCGGCACAGATAGTATGTGAACTGGGGTTCGACGGACTCGATATCAATATGGGCTGTCCCTCCAAGAACGTGGCCGCGTCTGGATCGGGCGCGGCCTTGATCAGAACGCCGGATCTGGCCCATGCCATTGTGCGGGCCGCCAGACAGGGGCTGGAGGATTGGGCCGCCGGACAGGCGATCGACACGCAGGGATTCAAACCGGCTCGGATCGAATTCATTCAGACACTCAATCGCGGTCGAAGCGGGGTTCCCACTGTTCCGCGCCGGTTGCTGCCGCTCTCGATCAAAACGCGGCTGGGGTTCGACTGCGTCGTGGTTGAACGGTGGGTGGAACATCTGCTGGAGACCGCACCGGCGGCGATTACCTTGCATGGACGGACGCTGGAGCAGATGTATCGAGGAGCCGCCGATTGGTCCGCCATTGCCGAAGCCGCCAAACTCGCGCGCGGCACGGACACCTTGATTCTGGGAAACGGAGATCTGAATTCCCTGGTGGAGGCGATCAGGCGCACGGTCGAAACCCAGGTGCAGGGTGTTCTGGTCGGGCGGGGAACGTGGGGAGCCCCCTGGTTTTTTCGCGAAAAAGAACAGGCGCGGCAGGCGTTCAACGAGCAGGCGGACCTGTCCGCGCTCGCCACGACGGCCTGGGAACCGACGATCTCGCTCAAACAGCGAATGGCCGTCATGTTGGATCATGCGAGACAGTATGAAGCCATTGCCGGCCTGGAAGGGTTCCGTTCCATCCGCAAACACCTCGGCTGGTACTGCACGGGGTTTCCCCATGCCGCGGCGATGCGCGGCAGGATGTTCCAGGTCACCAATGCCCAGGAAGTGGAACGCGTGGTGGCGGACTGTTCAAATCCTTCCCCACCTGCCGGCAGAACGGCAGGCGCTCGATTTTGCCGAGGGCAAGGCCCGGTCTTGCACGGCTCGATATCCCGATGCGCTCGTCCTGGGAAGTGACACGTTGATCAGTCTAGGCCCTGAGGTATTGGGAAAGCCCCGCAACCTGACCGAGGCGGAGACCATGCTCAAGCGCATGGCCGGACGAATGCATACCATTTTCACCGCAGTCGCGCTGGTGAGCCAGGCTCGTGAGTGGTGCGATGTGTGGGTCGCGACCGTGCAGGTTTTCATGAAGGCGTTGAATGACGCTGATCTGGTCGCCTATCTGCAAACCGAGGAGAGTCTGGGAAAGGCCGGCGCCTATTCCATTCAAGGGGCCGGCGGTGAGTTGGTCGATCGAATCGAGGGTGACTATACCGCCGCGGTGGGACTTCCATTGCGCATGGTGGCCGACATGTTGCGACTGCGTGGCATGTCTTGCCCGGCGGATGTCGATCGACTCTATGCCCGCAAGCCTTATCCGAATTGGGCTCGGTTCAATCCCTAGGAGTCTGTCCGAGTAATGCCATTCTACGGCGGCATATGATCTGCAGCACCCGTCACTAAATCAAGTGTCACAGGAGCTGCCAAAGGGACTGTCTTGTTTTGAACAGACACCCATGTGGAAAACGCCGAAGATACGATGGGTACGTCACTTTTTAGGGGGCCCTTCTATGCTCATGGATATGGCGACTGTTCAGCGCTCGGTACCCCTTCCCATCCTGCTCGTGGACGACTCTGTGTCCTTCCGCGTCACGCTCCGACAAATCTTGGAGAGGTATCGCGACTTCGCGGTGAAGCGAATGCTGCCGGATCTGTACGTAATCGGCCTCTCGTCCAACAACGACGCCGACACACAGACAGCCATGAAGACAGCCGGATCATCCGCCTTCCTGTCTAAAAGTTGTACCCACCAACTGCCCCGACTGATCGCCTTGCTCACGGGTAGATTGGTCCCAGTGAAGATTTCGCCTGAAGCTATGTGTATGGAGACTTGATGGCAGAAGCGTTGGTTGGCTTAGACGCTTAGGATCTAGAACCACCGCAAGCCTTGATACGTCTTTCTGATCGCTTCTTCTCGTTCGCAGGTGAGTTCGGCCATCATACGCTGTCCTACCGTAGCCTGTTCGGGTATTCTCGCGAGACAAGCCTTGAGCGTGTCCTCAGCGGCACCTGGTGAAACGTCGCCGAATTTATCCCTTGGAGGGACAATCATAGTCCCTTTCAGTTGTTGTTCCTCTGTAGCCCCTTTAGGCTGTTGATCTTCTGCCCGGGTTTCGAAGGGCGACAGGGATGAAATGGCGAACAGCACGGAAAAGAACAAAAGAGGCCGTGTCACTAACCTGATCCGCATAAGTACCTCAATTAGTGTATTCATCAGCTTACTCAGCGGTTCGTCGGCTGTCTAGGGGTGGGGTATTCCCAGTGTTCAAAGCCGTTCGACTCCGCGATCATGGGGTATGACCAACGCACAGAAGCAACAGTCCCACAGGAACCAGGCCAAGGCGAAACTCTCCGTCATCAAGGCGAAGCTCAAGGTGATACCCGAAGAGAACGTCCAAGCTGACCGACAAGCCGAGCGACTGCGACGACTCTTGACGGACTATCCCTTTCTTTCAACCCAGTTCGATACCTGGATGGACAGCCGAAGGGAGAGGATCAAGCAGACTAGCATGGGTTGAAGGGAGGTCGCTCTGTGTGTCCTGAATACAATCCTGCTGAGCCGTTGTAGGAGTCTCAGCGTGTGAATTTGGAAGCTACTCCCGCACGAACATGCTGTACAGGGACAAAAAGAGCGTCAGTACAGCCAACCACGCGAAGACTCCCCACTTGATCCAGACGGCCCGCGTCACTCGTCTTGCCAGCTCATTCTTCGCCGCTTGGTGATATCGTGACGCCGACTTTTGACCGGCCATCCAGTCGCGCAAGTGGTCAAGCGAGAGCTGTCTTATTCGGTCCAAGTCGTTTGGATTGATACTCATGTGGCGGTTCCTCCAGTGCGGGAGAGCCTAGCATAGGTATTCGAGGTGAGAGAGCGCGTATCTGGCGCAATCAATTCCCTCATGCCGAGTATCATTGTGTCTTATTTCGGAACATGCGGACCTCTTCGTCAGTGATGTCTTTCGCATAGCACAACGGGGACCGTCCTCCCGGTCTTGAGTACGCACTCCTCCGGCCACACTGTCGCCCCGATCGGTCTAGGTTATACGGACACGGACATGAACCGGAGTAGGATGCGAGCGATTGCTGAATCAGGTATTGACGGATTTCTATGTCCGTGAACGGACGTGATAGGCACGCACTCTTCACCGCGCTGAATGTATCCAGTGGAGCAACCAGAGCGAGCAGCGGCGTCAGGTGGAAGTAGGACACCCAGCGAGATAAGTGCAAGGAAGAGGAGTGTGAGGCGTCCCATCCTCCCGATTCATCCTCTTCATACTTTAGGCTTTTCTTCTTCGATCCGCCTCAGGAGGTCAGTATAGAGCATGTCTATGGCCAGTCCGTCTGGCAATGCCGCGTTGAAATCCTCTCCATTTGAACCCCTTCGAGCCTTGACTAGGAGAGCCTTCGCTGTTGGTGCCTCATGATCAATCACGTGAACATCCCGCTCCTGTCCAGGCTTCAGGCTTTCGAGGACTGAGCAGTTGTGCCGATCCTTGAGGTTCAACACCCACGACTGGTCTTTCATGTGCGCCTCTTTTCTAATCTGACAGTAAGTAGCTACTTCCTGAATGTAGCGAGTTCTAGTTAAATCGACAATGGCCTATCGTGTGAGTTTTAATCGAACAACCTATGCAACCAATCAAGACCATAAGCGATCTCTGGAGAAACTGTGCTGAGAATCGGACCAACAACCAACCAGAAGACTCTATCCATTCGACATGCAATCCGCCAGCCGCAAGTTGATTTAACTGGGACTGAATCTCTAGCAATGCTCTGATTCTCTGACCACGCTCCTCTCTATCCGCATCAGATCTATCGCCTCTTTCAATTTGTAGTTGCTTGGCCGTTCGCTCTGCCTCTCCTCGGACACTTAGCAGGTTCTTTTCCAACGCCTCTAAGCGGGTATTGATGGGCGATCGGGCGAGGCATTGTGCCAAGGTATGACAACAGCCGAAGCCACAGCCTCACCGGCTAGTGAATGTCGCGCTTACGATACGTGGTCCTCTTCTGTATCGAGGTCGCTTCTCCCACAATTCTCTGAAGAAGGCACGCAGGGGCCTATCGAATTGCTGCCCTTTCTCTGTAAGCCCGAACGCAACAGCGCAAAGCCCGAGCATCTCCAGCGTCAAACCAGCGTAGCGTAGACGATCCGAAAGGCTAACCGACAAGAAGAGGCATGTGAAAGGGACAAGCGACATCCAAACGAGCTTTAAGTCCAAGAAAACCCAACGAAGGGTATCTTTAAACACTCTCCAGATGTTCGTTACCCAGGTTTTCATGTGGGAGTATGTACTCCGTCTGCTACTTAAAGTCATTCGGCCCTATGCCCTTCTTCATCTCCTTCTAGCGCACGGTTCAACCTAAGACCAATCTAAAGTCCAACTTCTCCAGATGCTCCCGCAGTGTCTTCACCGGCGGTCTACTCTAAAATCTGACTTTCTCCAGAGCTTCCTTTAGCTCACCCATCTTCCAGTTCAAATGCAGGTACACCGTCGCTCAGACTGACCCAACCGACGCATGCCCTAGCAGCCTGTCCCGTATCACCTTGCACACCGGCATGTGCAAGCATTGTCTCCCATGCGTGCCTTGCCGAGTGTAACGTGAGCGCCCTGTCTGTGATGCCAAGGGATCGTAAGGTCTGCATGAAGAACCGACTCACTACCGAGGACGTTTTCATATTCGGGAACAGCTTGACCGGCTCGCCGTTTCCCTATCGCCGCCGCGTATCTATGTAGTCGAGGAGCCCGAGACTCAGCAGACCGCTATGGATCGGCACACGACGGACCGACGAGGCTGTTTTTAGCTTCACTTCCGCCCTGTGTCCTCTGCGAGATCGAAGAAATCAACCTCATCAACCGCGGCCACACGGTTGGACAGAGGTTCCATGCTTCCTCGAGCGCATCCCAGTGAACAGCACGACGACGCATACCCAGTAGAACTGTTCTAGATACTTAGTCCTGGCTGTCTCTCGCCGAACTTGCAGCGCGTTGACGATGAGCCGCAGCTGCTCTGGTGAGAATGCCTTGCGAATCATTTTCCCGGCTCGCTCCGCACGTGCGCCCACACGCAGGCCTCTGGTCGGATTGGTCGGTAAGTGGTCATGCGCCTCACACCAGCTACTGAAGTGTGAAAGGTGCCGGAGTTTCTTGTTGACCGTCGTCAGGCCGGTCTTCTTCATCTCGTAGACCTTCCACGCTACGACCAGTGGCTTCGCTAGCGAAGTGATAGGGTCATTGTCAGAGAGCTTGGCATGGTCGAAAAAGTGCCGAATGTCCGCTTCGATGGTCCTCTGAGTTCGACGATAGGAGTGTTCTGACATGTAGGCTTTAAACGTCGCGCCAAGAGTAGGACCACAGGGGCCACCACAGGAACGGAAGGCAACGAGGAGATCGCGCTAGGGGCGGCAACGGCTGGACGAGGTTGGAAGTCTCCATCGAGCCGCCGAATCTCTT
>JAJONL010000119.1 GCA_021323395.1 Nitrospira sp. | reverse complement strand
GCACCTCCTCCTGTTGTCACTACGCGAGCACATGTAATGGGCGTTTCCCGCACCGGTTGAGCAGCCGTCGATGCTCTCGGATTTCGGTTTCTCTCGGTAGGATACGGCAGCCGATAGCTGACCACCGACCCTGTGAGTCATCGGCCGGCCTGTCGCGTTCTGCCACCGGCCGGAAGCTTGCTGTAGCAGTCCTCCACGGTCCCCTGCTTGACCCTAACCTCTCCTTCCCATTCACCCGCCCTGGGGTGACGAGGTTTTGCTTACACCTGGCCGGGTTCCGGATAAGGCTCCATCCTTGCACCACTTGCACCAGATGGCCCGCGAAGACAGTGGGCCTGTCAAAGGGGGATGGCTGTGCATGCTGATATCGTTCTCGGAGTGACGGACGGGCGGGCCTGTCAGGTGGAGTGATGTCTCTAGCGCTCTCACGGCCACGCATCCTGCTTGGATTTCTACTCGTGGCGTTGGCGAGTGGCGGATATTACGCGGTTGAGCGCGGAATGTGGCGCGGCGGCCTGTCGGAGGGATTGATTCAGGCGAACGGTCGGATCGAGGGAGACCATGTCACAATTGCGAGCAAGTTTGCGGGGCGCATTCAGGAATTGCTCGCGAGAGAAGGTGACACAGTCCATGCCGGACAGATCCTTATCCGTTTAGACGATGTGCAAATTCGGACGCGCGTCGAACAGGCTCTCCGCGGGTTCGAGGCGCTTGAATCTCAGGTCCAAGCCGCACACGCCTCTCTGGCGGTGCTGAACCTTGAAGTCCCGCTGGCTATCGAGACAGCCGATGCAGGGATCTCAAGCGCTCGTGCCGCCGTGGGCAGGGCCAGAGCTGTTGAGGATGAGGCGCGTCGCGATGTAGAACGGATGCGGCCGCTTATCGCCGAACAAGCGGTATCGCGTCAGCAGGTAGACCAGGCTGAGACCAAATGGAGTGGGGCCAAGAGCGAGCTTACTGTCGCCCGATCGAGACTCACGCAGGCCGTCAAGGAACTTGCGCAGGCGGAACTGGGATGGAAGCGGATTCGCGCGAAGGAATCGGAGGTGAGCGCCCTCGAACGGCAGCGAGACCAAGCGTACGCGGTTGTCGATGAGGTCGAGAGCGTCCTGAAGGACTTGACGATCACGGCTCCTACGAGTGGGACGGTCACCACAAGAATGATCGATGTCGGCGAAGTAGTCGCCGCGGGAGCGCCGTTATTGGAGCTTGTTGACCTCGATCGCCTGTACCTCAAGGTCTACGTGCCGGAAGTGCGGATTGGGAAGTTACGACTTGATCTGCCGGCCCGCATCTTTACCGACGCCTTTCCGGAACAGCCGTTCGAAGGAACGGTGCGCTACATCGCATCCAAAGCCGAGTTCACGCCGAAGGAAGTGCAGACCCCCGATGAACGGGTGAAGTTGATTTACGCGGTGAAGCTTTACTTGACTGCGAACCCGGATCACAGGCTGACGCCCGGATTACCGGCTGATGCCATCATTCGATGGCGTGACGATGTGGCATGGGCGAAGCCGAAACGGTAGGCAGGAAAGCGGTCAGCTTTCAGTAATCAGCCAATCCGGAAGGTGACGGCCGCGAGCTAATGACTTACTGTTCCAGTAGCTGTCGACCTGCAGAATGAAGAGGATACATGGCGAGCAGTGAACCCCCGATCGTGAAAGTCATCGGCTTTGCCAAGCGCTATAAGAAACAGGTGGCGGTCGACGGGGTCGATCTTGAAATCAAGAAAGGGGAAATCTATGGTTTGATCGGACCGGACGGCTCGGGCAAGAGCAGCCTCATGAAGGCGATGGCCGGTGTGCTGACTTATGACAGGGGTACTGTGGAGGTATTTGGAACGTTGGTCGACTCGGAACGTGCCGCCGAAAGAGTGAAGCAGCGACTCGGATTCCTGCCGCAGGGGCTTGGTTTGAATTTGTATCCTGACCTGTCGGTCGAAGAAAACATCGATTTCTTTGCGCAACTCAGGCTGGTGCCGGAACAAGCCTTGGCCGAGCGGAAGGCTCGACTCCTTGCGATGACGAGGCTCGACAAGTTTCGCGATCGGGCGATGAAAAACCTGTCCGGCGGCATGAAGCAAAAGCTAGGACTGATCTGCACCCTTATTCATGAACCGGAACTGGCCATTTTGGATGAACCGACGACCGGCGTCGATCCCGTGTCTCGCCGGGATTTTTGGGCCATCCTGGCCCAGCTGCTTCAGGAGAAGGGTATGACGGCCTTGGTCTCAACGGCCTACATGGACGAGGCGTCACGATTTCATCGGCTCTCGTTTCTGTGGGAAGGCAAGGTCCTAGTGTCGGGGACGCCGACGGAGGTGCAGGCGCTGGTTCCTGGATCGATGGTGACCTTTGAAGCAGCGCCTCAAGTGGACGCGATTGCCAGGCTCAAGACGCAGTATATGCAGGTTGAGGCATTGGGTTCCGCGCTTCGCGTCTTCACGGAGGAGCCCATTCCCGCCGCCGCGATGCAATCGATCACATCGAGCCTCGGTACTATCAAGCCCGTGCAATTTCGAGTCAATGAGCCGGAACTGGAAGATGTCTTTGTTGCGCTGTTGCTTCGACAGGGTGAACAGCCGTCGGTCATCGAGATGCCTTCCGTCGTACCTTTTACGCCGAATGACGCGTTAGCGATCGAAGCGAAGGGTCTCATCCGCGATTTCGGACCATTTCGTGCCGTGGACCATGTGAGTTTTCAGGTAAAGTCAGGCGAAATCTTCGGCCTGCTAGGAGCTAATGGGGCCGGAAAAACGACCGTAATCAAGATGCTGAACGGTATTATGCCACCCAGCGGAGGCGAGGGCCGCGTGGCCGGCGCCGATATGCGAACAGCCGGCGGCGCCATCAAAGAACGGATCGGCTATATGTCCCAGGCCTTTTCGCTCTATCTCGATCTGACCGTCGTGGAAAATATTCGTCTGTTTGCGGGGATCTATGGACTGGACAGAAGAGCAACGGACCAACGACTGAAGTGGGTCATGTCGATGGCCGGCTTGAAGGGATACGAGTCGAACCTCACCGGCCGTGTGCCGATGGGTGTCCGTCAGCGATTGGCCCTAGGTTGTGCCCTCGTGCACCAGCCGCGTGTACTATTTCTGGACGAACCTACCTCCGGCGTCGATCCAATTGGACGGCGCCACTTCTGGAACATTCTGTCGCGCCTGGCGAAAGAAGAAGGGGTCGCCATGCTCGTCACCACCCATTATATGAGCGAAGCCGAGCATTGTGACCATCTCGCATTGATGTACGCAGGGCGAATCGTGGCGGACGGGTCTCCAGCGGATATGAAGCTCAGCGTTGAAAAAGAGGCCGGCCACCTCTTCGAAGTCCTAGCCGATGACCCAGGCAGCGCCCTGTTGGAATTGCAACGGGCGGGCTTTGCCGGAGCTGCCCTGTATGGGACACGCATTCATCTATTTTGTCGAGATCCGGCAGGCGACAAAGACCGCGCTTGCAATGCGCTGGAGTCTATTGGCGTGAAGATCAACTCGGTCACGGCGCGCCCTCTGAGTTTGGAGGATGTGTTTGTGTACAGAGTCATGGCCTTGGAGCGGCAGGATAGGGCGGGGGGGCACGAGGCGGCAGCATGAATATTCGGCGTATCGCGGCGGTGGCCTCAAAGGAATGGCGGGAGACGGTCAGGGACCGGATGTTCTTCTCGCTGGCTTTTGTGCTTCCGATCCTCTGGATGCTTGTTTTCGGCTACGGTCTGATACTCGACGTTGAGAACATCCCGTACGCAGCCTTAGACGGGGATCAGAGCGCGCGCAGCCGCGATTATCTGTATCGCTTTCAGCAATCTCGGTATTTCGATTTCAAAGGGGCATTGACGGATGAACGAGAGGTCGAGCCATTGCTTGCTTCAGGCCGCATCCGCGCCGCGATCATCATCCCCGAGAAGTTTGGGGAACGGTTGAATGCAGGCCGGATGGTGGGTGTTCAGACGCTGATCGATGGAACGTTCCCCCTGCGGACGGACATTACCAAAGGGTATGTGATCGCCATCAATAGCGCCTTCAACGAAGAACGACTCGTCGACTACATCTCCCGCAAAAGCGGGATATCCCGCGTCCAGGCTGAGCACCGGGCCAGGCCCATTAAGCTCGATGTGCGCTATCTCTACAACGAAGAAGTTCGGAGCAGCTGGTCCATGGTGCCGGCGCTCGTGATGTTTACCTTGATGCTCTCGTCTCCCTTGCTGACCGCGCTGGGGATCGTCAGAGAGAAAGAGACCGGCTCCATCTACAACATTTACAGCTCAACGGTGACGAAGGTCGAATTTCTTGTCGGCAAGCTGCTTCCCTATGCGCTGATTTCATCATTGAATACCGTCGTCCTCTGGATCATGGCTACTCGGTGGTTCAATGTACCGTTCAGAGGCAATCTCCTGTTCTTTCTCGCAGCCTCATTGGTGTTCGTACTCTGTGGCACCGGCCTCGGCTTGCTCGTCTCGCTGCTGGTCCGTACACAGATCGCCGCCCTCATCATCACGATCATTATTACGATGGTTCCGACAATCCTTTTCTCCGGCCTCATCGTTCCGGTCTCCTCCCTGGGCCCCGGTTCCCAGTTTCAGGCCCACCTGTTTCCAGGCATGTACTACACCAACATCGTCCGTGGGACCTTTCTGAAAGGGATAGGGCCTGAGGTGCTGTGGATGGACGTTCTCGCGCTGGCCCTGTATGCCGTCATTCTGCGATTCGTGGGGTACGGACTTTTTACCAAGAGGCCTCGATCATGAAAGCTGTCCCCGGAGCTGGCTCCCAACGCGCCGTCATTTGGTGGCGTCGTCTGATCGTCATGACCCGAAAGGAGATGCTTCAGTTGTTTCGCGATGTGCCGATCGTCGCCTTTCTCGTCTATTCTTTCACTCTGGCGATCTACATCACAGGTAACGGCATCCGATCGCAACTGCATGAGGCCAATCTGCTGGTTCATGATGCCGATCACAGCATATCCTCGCGTGAGCTCATTCATCGGTTTCAGGCTCCCTTCTTCCGGCTGAACGGTCAGGTCCTCGATTCACGGGAAGGTCTCCGCCGGCTGGATCGGGGGACTGCCGTAGCATTTTTGGAGATTCCCCCCAGGTTTCACGAGCAACTCATGACGGGCGAACCCACAGCCGTGCAACTGCTGGTGGACACGACCAACTCAGCAAACGGGCTCTCTGTCGCGAGCTATGCCGGCCGCATTGTCGCGCGGTTCGGCCAGGAGTCAGCGTTCGACAGGGGCGGCAGCTTTGGGGACTCGTCACCAGACTTGCCTCTTATCACGAGCGACCATCGCGTGTGGTACAACCCAGACCAGAATGAAGCCTGGTTCGAGTGCATCTCGCATCTCCTCCGTCAAATTACGATCTTCGCGCTTCTACTTCCTGCAGCGGCCCTGGTGCGGGAGAAAGAGCGGGGCACGGTTGAGCAACTCTTAGTCTCACCGTTGTCGCCGTTCCAGATCATGGCCTCCAAAGTTCTTGCGATGACGCTGGTAATTCTCGGCGCTACAGCGGTCGGCCTGTTTGGGGTCATGCAGCCGGTTTTCGGGGTACCGATTAAGGGAAATATCTGGCTATTTTTTACCCTCACGGCGCTGTTCGTCGTCACCACTGCCGGTATGGGGCTGGCTGCCGCCACGCTCGCGAGAAATCAAGGGCAGGTGGGGATGATGACGCTGCTGGTGGCTGCTCCAATGCTCATGCTGTCGGGCATCACGGCGCCGATGGAAGCAATGCCTGCATCGGTTCGCGCTGTCATGGCGTTGTCGCCCTTGCGCTATTTCATCGATATCGCGAACGGAATTCTGCTCAAAGGTACCGGCCTGAACATTCTCTGGGATTCTGTGCTTGCGATGGCGGCGCTTGGAGCGTCGTTGTTCGGCTTCGGCCTGTGGCGATTCCGGAGACAGTTTCAGTAAGCGAGACGAGTTATTGCGGGAGCCCAGATTGGCTTTAGTGCACATCAATCGCTGCCCCAGGTATTCTACGTCTTGAAAGAATCATGGCTCTAGAATCCGGTTGATTAAAGAAATCTGACGATGCTGAAGAGGATCGGGCACGGGCATGCGCATAGGTCTCCGGAGAAACGTGAATTGCGCACATGATTGACACGGCACACGAGATGGCCGAATTTGAACGAGCTGCGGTTCGATCCAGACCGAACCGTTCCGTTCGCTGAAGCAGGAAGTATCCGGTGTGATCATCGTCGGAGCCGGAACCGGCGGGCTGACCGTTGCGACCCTATTGGTTCAACATGGGCGGAGCGTACGCCGGGCTATATCTCTGGTGGTGCTAGCACCATGAGCGGTCATAGAATCGCAGGCATGATGCACGACAACGCGAGCGGTTTGAGAGAGGTTATGTTCAATTCCGAAGCGGGAGAAGCGGTGCAGATCGGCTTAGAAGCGATTAAGGCCCTGTCATCACCGCTATTCCAGGGACCCCTCGCAGACAGTGTTCGCGAGCGGCCTATGA
Source organism: Nitrospira sp. (assembly GCA_021323395.1). Classification (GTDB taxonomy): domain Bacteria; phylum Nitrospirota; class Nitrospiria; order Nitrospirales; family Nitrospiraceae; genus Nitrospira_A. The sequence continues at coordinate 607 of JAJONL010000119.1, read as the reverse complement.
TGGGTCGGCCATTATCAAGCGGCGATCTGAAACAGGAAGGTACGCTTCTTTCTTGGTTGGGTGCCTCGCGGGTCGAGGAGCAACAGGCGTATAATTTCGCCCGATAGTACGAAACGATAGGTGAACCGCCAACGTCATCAGCGCGAACTGTGTCGCGCGGAACAGGGTCGTCGAAAGCTTGCTGTGTTGGATCGAAGAGATGCGCGTGGGCGGCGTCGGCTTTGAGATGGAGGCAGTCAGGAAATGAGAGCGCGTACCGGACCGTGCCGAAGACCGGCACAGAAGGAGGCAGCGATCGTGACTCTCTTTATCGTCTTTCTGTCCATGAGTGTGACCTTGTTCGCAACGGTCGCCTCCGCCGACGAGCCTTTTCTTCGCTTGCCGTTCGGCGAGCGGGCTGTCTTGCAGCCTGGACAAGTTGTCCAGGGTGACTACTTCGCGTTCGGCCCCCATGTGGAGATTTCCGGCATCGTGAACGGCGATCTGTATGCCGCAGGCGGCCAGATCCTGGTGGATGGGGTGGTAAACGGAGACGTGATCGCGGCGGGAGGTAAGGTCATCCTGTCCGGTACGGTAGCCCAGGATGCCAGAATCGCGGGAGGGCAGG
>JAJONL010000118.1 GCA_021323395.1 Nitrospira sp. | reverse complement strand
ACATGAATCCCATTTTCGCTCTTGCCCCAGGCCAAGGGTGTAGAATTGTGGATGCCAGAATCTATGTCCGTGCGAGGCCTCCACTTCATTGATCCTCTCGTAGAGGAACCTGCTCAGTAGCTCGGACGGGTGACGACCATCAGTCAGGATGTGATTCGCTGAGCAATCGCGATGCCATGGATCCACAAATGAGAAGGCATCAGCCATCCGTTGTTATACCCGCCGCTGGGTCTCTGTCTCGGCCATCGATTCATGGGATCGACCTGGGATCGAGATAGGATGCTGCCGTAGCACATCTCGACTTCCTTGCGAAGAGAAAGCGATGGAGATCGTAAAGAACGGAAGGGATTGGGTCACCCTGACATGATCTGTGAACATGGTCATGGAATCCGTCTCGGTAGCACTGGCACAAGCCTCTCAAAGGGTTCGGTCATGTGCTGTATTTTAATATCCAGACGTTCTGTCAGGCCTTGGCACGCGGCCTTTAGGCGGTCTGTTGAATGAAGAGATGGGCCACGCTCCCCCTCGGAAAAGTCCCTGTAGATTTGCTTCGCACGCTGCTTGGCCGTTTCGCTGCGACGAAGGACTCTCGTCTCTTGGTAGGACCTGGCATTGGCCTCGATGCCGCAGCCATTCGTGTCGGGGGGACAGTACTCGTTGCGAAGACCGATCCCATCACTTTTGTCGCGGATGAGATCGGAGCCTACGCCTTAGTGATCAATGCCAATGACTTGGCGACGATGGGTGCAAAGCCGAAGTGGTTTCTGGCCACGGTGCTGCTGCCTGCTCCTTTCACGACGCGCGCTTCCGTTACACGGCTCTTCAAGCAACTCCACGCGACCTGCCGGAGCTTTCATGTGACCCTGTGCGGCGGGCACAGCGAGATTACGGATGCCGTGACGCGTCCGGTCGTGGTGGGCTGTCTGTTGGGAGAATGTGCGCCCAACAGGATTGTGACAGCCGCCGGCGCACGGGTCGGCGACGCGGTGGTCCTCACAAAGGGTCTCGCGATCGAAGCTGTGTCGATTCTTGCCCGTGAGTGTGCCGATGAAATTCGAAGACGGCACGGCCTGCAGTTTTTAGCTCGATGCCGACGCTATATCAACAAGCCCGGCCTGAGTGTAGTACGAGAGGCTCGGATCGCGCTGGCGAGCGGAGGAGTGCATGCCATGCATGATCCTACCGAAGGCGGACTCAGCGCAGCACTCTATGAACTTGCTGAGGCGGCACGTGTCGGATTCCGGATCGAGGCTGAAAAGATACGGATCTTCCGGGAGACGGTTCAGCTTTGCCGTGATTTCCAACTGCATCCGTTTGGCGCTATCGCATCGGGATCGCTGATTATCTGTCTGGATCCCGCCTTCGAAAGCCGAACGATAGCGCGGCTGCGCACTGCTCGTATCCCGGCGGTGCGAATCGGGAGCGTGGTTCACAAAAGAGATGGCGTGATGCTCATCAGTAAAAATCGTCTGCGACCGTTTCCGCGCTTTGCCGTGGACGAGGTGGCGAGATTCTTTCAGGCCCGCCGGTAAACTCCTTCTCGTTGGCACCACGTGCGCTACATAGTCTGATCCTGGAGATGATTCTTTACATGGCGTAAGAAGCTTGGTGACGAGTGCGTCTCGGTTCTCTCTCGTGACGGTCACGAGGCGACAGTCCGGTCGTGTCTCCACCTGGCTGATAAAGCCTTCACCCTCATCGCCGCAGTCGCGATAAGCGTTCTTGGTGAGTTCAAGAGAGTGGTGTGAGAAACATTCCATCTTCCGATTTCATCGATGATGACGAGCTGCGACCGTGTAAGGCTGAGATCGAGGTCTTTCAAAAACCGTTCGAATCCACCCTCGTCGACTCCGTAGCCAACGGGGGGAGGGACTGTAGAGTGGACATGGGCCAAGACTCGGTCACGACCGCAGAGGCTGACGAGCCGGAACCCTTCTCTCAGGCCGATGACTACAGCCTGTTAGCGGCTCAGGGATGGCGCTTATGAATTGTGAGGTGATTACCGTCCTGATCCTCGATCACCGCCATCCGGCAGACGGGCGTATCGAACGGTTCGGCGACAAACACGACAGCCCTGTCTCTCAGCTTATGCACAAAGGCGTCGATGTCCGACACTTCAAACGCCACGACCGCTCCCTTAGCTCCCGGCGTGCGATCCATGTCCGTCGTCGTGATGGCGAATGTCGAAGCTCCCACATCGTATTCCACCCAGGTGTCTCGATAGTTAGAGGTGACGTGCAAGCCAAGCACATGTTCATAGAATGCACGCGCCCGCTCCATGTTGGAGACCGGATAAACGGTGAAGGCGATGGCGGTAATCATCGGGTGAATCCTCTCCTTAGTGGGCTCTCATCTCCTGGCCGTCTTAAAGGCTACTTCGGTACAACGCATGCTGGGCCACATATGCCGCGTCCATGAAGCACTTTCCGTTGCGTAACCCGTCGCGTGTAGGCACCCAGGGATTCTCTCCGAGCGATTGATCAATCAAAGCCTTATCTGAGATGACTTCTTCGTACGCCGTATCATAGCTGAGAATGCTCAGCAAGCGGGCGAGCCGACCGAGCATGGCATCGGCCATGAAGCGCACAATTGGCTCATTCTCTTGCGGAGACATGGCGAATAATGGCCCGGTTGATTACTCATACTTCGGTCGGAATCCGGATCCATGGATGACCATTCGTTGCCCCTCAATCTTGATCTGCGCGCCCAGAAATAATTCGGCCAGCCACGCGCTCGTCATCACATGGCCGGTGGCGGTCGGTATGATGAACCGGCTTTCCCCATCCGCCAAAGCGGCAAAGGGAATGATCTGATCTGCCGCGAACCGGTCGAGGGTTGCGCCCGATTGCATCTCTTGGCACAGCTGCTTGGCCACATGCTTGCCAATCGATTCGGCCCTTCGTCTCAGTGCCCCAGCCTGATCCGCTCCCAGCCGTACGCCTGGTCCTTCATCGGCAAAGAGCGCCAGCGCGGCGCCGCGTTGCAGAGACTGTGTGTCGTGGCGAACTTCGATCTCGGTTCGATACCCGATGGTGCCAAGGACCTCTTGCGCTGCATCGGCCATCCGTTCGCTCACCCGTCGTTCCTCAAGATGAGAGGAGAGTGCAATGCCCCATATCCGTGTGACGTCGCCTGGTTCTTCCCGCACAAGAGGTCCAAAGGATTTCATGACAGGTGTCATACGGAGGTGAAGAATGCCTTGGCCGCTCGGCACATACCCTGGACGCTCGACCAGAAGCTCGGCAGGACAGCCCATGGACTTCAGCAGGGGCAGCAGCACTTGCTGAAGGTGAAACGCTGAAGGAGCAAAGTCTTGGAAAAGCCCGCCTCGCAATTCCACCGAAACCGGCGACCCTGCGAAGGCGAGGACCGGAAGGACACCGAGTGCCAGCATGGTCGTCGAACCGGCAGACCCGATGTCCCAATGGTAGTGACGCCCTGTCTTGAGAGGCCCAGGACGGAATGTGAATTCCTGCGAGCCTTGCGACAAGCCATCGACCTCTCCATTGACAAGGTCAGCGATGGCTTGGACGACCCGGATGTGTTGCGGGCGCAAGCCGGGCTTCTCACGCTTGACCCGCGCCTTCACCATATGGATAGGGCGGCCCGTCAGCGCGGAGAACGCGACCGCCTGCCTCACGATGGTGCCGCTGCCGGAATAGCGAGACCCGTCGATCGTCAGCATGAGAGCCGTGGGGAGTGAGAAACCGCCGGGAAGCCAATCACTTGGTATAATGCTCGTACTTCGTCATGATCGCAAGAAAGCCGATATGAAAACGATCTCGATCGTCCCGACGAAATATCAGCATCTGCTCGACGACGGACGCATCCAATGCGATCTCTGTCCTCGGTATTGCAAACTGCAGGAAGGACAGCAGGGACTCTGTTTTGTTCGTGGCCGGCAACAGGATCAGATTGTTCTCACGACCTACGGGCGATCGAGCGGCTTCTGCATCGATCCGATTGAAAAAAAGCCGCTGCATCATTTTCTTCCCGGAAGCTCCGTGCTGTCATTCGGCACGGCCGGCTGCAATCTTTCGTGTAAATTCTGTCAAAATTGGGACATGAGCAAGTCTCGGGAAATGGATACTCTGACGGATGAAGCGTCGCCCGAGAGCATTGCGCGAACCGCGGCGAAGTTCGGTTGCCCGTCCGTGGCCTTCACCTATAATGATCCGACCATCTTCCATGAATATGCCATTGATGTCGCGCAGGCCTGCCATGAGCAGGGGATCAAGTCGGTCGCGGTGACGGCCGGGTATGTCTGCGAAGAGCCGCGAAAAGAATTCTATCAGTACATGGATGCGGCGAATGTCGACCTCAAAGGCTTTACGGAGCGCTTCTATAAGCAAATCTGTGGTGGGAGCCTGCAGCCGGTGCTGGAGACCTTGCGCTACCTCAAGCATCAGACGGATGTCTGGCTCGAGCTGACGACTCTCCTGATCCCCGGAGAAAACGATTCAGAACGCGAAATGGAGCAGTTGACGCACTGGGTGGTTGAAGAGCTTGGCCCGGACGTGCCGATCCATTTCACGGCTTTTCATCCTGACTATCGAATGCTTGATCGGCCTTCGACGCCGCCAGCCACGCTGGTTCTTGCCAGACAGATCGCGATGAAGAATGGCATCCGGTACGCCTACACCGGAAACGTTCAGGACCAGGAGGGTGGAAGCACCTATTGCCATCACTGTCACGCCAAGCTGATCGGTCGAAACTCTTATCAGTTGAGCGAATGGAACCTGACCGCGGACAGCACATGCAACATGTGCGGCACGCCCTGCGCCGGTATTATCCAATCGCCGCCGGGCCGCTGGGGAGCCAGACGACTGCCGATTCGCCTCCAGCAGATCCCTGATTAATATTTCTTACAGCGTAAGAGACCATCAGGATCTGAGTTGGCCCTCCAAGCCCACTGCGCCATGCGTTTGCTGAATGGCTGGCATGATGGCGTCGGTCGCGACGCGGATAGCCTCATGGTCCGGAGGCCGTAGCGGACTGTGGCATGACCCGGGCATCAGTAAAGACCGTCACAGAGGTAAGGGTCTCGGTTTCTTCCACATGACTGAAGCCGGGATCACCGGCACGCCGGTTTTCGTAGCGTTTTGCCGCATTGATAAGAGTCTGTCTGGGGAGTTAATCCTCAGCAGTCCATGACCAGAGGTTGCCCCTTTCAGGTAAACCACGCATGATCAAGGACTTCACGATGTGATAGGACACGGCATTCCCATTGCTCCTTCCAAGGATCGAGGCCATGCTGTTCGGGAAGGTCAGGAGTGCTGTGAGGCCGGAAGACGACTGCGCGAGGGTTGTGAGAGAAGTACGCGCGGCGTTTGGACAACTATCGGCGGGAGCGTTCGTACGGTTCCTTTGTCCGCAGCGTGGAAATGCCCTGCGAGGTCAAGAGCGAACAGATCAAGGCGAATTTCAAGGACGGTGTGCTCGAAGTCCGCATGCCAAAAACAGAGGAAGCCAAGAAAAAATCCGTTTCAGTCAAGATCGATTAAGTGCGACAATTTGGCTAAGAGAGCAGATGAAAGTCGCAGACGAGTCCTATGGCCGACACATTGGAATCGAGTCACGATCGCCGCAGGTCAGCTCTCGCTGAACGGTTGAGCGTTCTGTCCGCAGAAATCATTGCAAGGACCAGCCAGGCAATTTCGGAATTTGGCCTGCACGATGCCGACTCGAGATGCAGCCGTGACAACCTACTTGCCTACCTCGCGCTGCGCGACCACGATTTACAAGATTTGCAGCTCGAGTTGGCCGAAATCGGTCTTTCTTCTCTAGGGCGTCTCGAAAGCAATGTCTTGACCACTTTACAGCGCGTGATGGAGCATGTGGGTGGGACGTTTCCGCCCACGTCCCTCGACCTTCCCGATTCCGCCAAGGCGCAGTCTCTGTTGGCCCAGCGAAGCCGGGCCCTGCTTGGTCGCCCGCGTGCCGGACGAAATACCCGGATTATGGTGACGTTGGATGCGGGCGTCCTTCGCCAGAGCCATCTGTTGGAGCAACTGTTGCTGGCAGGGATGGATATCGCACGTATCAATTGCGCGCATGACTCGTCGGCCGACTGGGCACAAATCATTGATGCGATCCGACAAGCCGAGAATCGGCTCACCCAGAGGGGGCAAGGGGTGGGACGTCGGTGCCGCATTCTGATGGACTTGGCAGGTCCGAAGGTGCGCACCGGTCCACTAGAGGTGGAGAACCGCCCACTTAAGCTGTCGGTGCCGAAGGACTCCGAAGGGCGTCCTTCCCGTCTTCTCGAGGGATATCTTGACGGCGATGCCGGCCAAAGCGAATGGGTGCGTACGCCGGGTCTTCTACCGCATTTCGTCATCGCCCTACCGGGGCAGAGGAATCTAGCGGAGCTGCGGGTCGGGGAGACATTACGCTTTGAAGACGCCCGGCAGCGCGCGCGTACGCTGTATGTATTGGAGCGCCTGAGCCCGTCACGGGTCCGGGTGGGACTTGATGGGACCGCCTATCTGCACGAAGGGGCAACGATCCGCAGTGAGCACAGCGTAGAACTCTCGGTAGGACGATTGACGCCACAGCCGGTCGATTTACGTGTCCAGGCCGGAGATGCCCTTCGGCTGTATCGCAACGCGGACCGACCGGGGCATCTTCAACGACAAGGCGAGCCGGCAAGCATCAGCTGCACCCTGCCAGAAGCGCTGCGCGCAGTGGAAGTGGGTCATCGAATCTACATCGATGATGGAAAAATCTCGGCATCCGTCGTATCGGTTCAGGAGCAGTACTTGGAATTGGAGGTCACGGCCCCCCGGGGCGTCCCCGCCCGCTTACGCCCCGATAAGGGACTGAATCTTCCCGATTCGACCGTCGATTTGCCAGCACTAACAGCGCGGGACCGGGAAGATCTGGTCTTCGTCGTCAAGCATGCGAATGCCGTAGGGCTGTCGTTCGTGCACCGTCCCCAGGATCTATTTGACCTCCGTGATGCGTTGAAGGAGTTAGGCAAATCGGACTTGGGCATCGTATTGAAAATCGAAACACGTGAGGCCGTTCACCGCCTGGCTCAGTTGCTGCTGGCTGGACTGGACCTGCCCCGGTGCGGCGTCATGATTGCACGAGGGGATCTCGCGGTTGAAGTCGGCTTCGAACGGCTGGCGATGGTTCAAGAAGACATTCTCTGTCTCTGCGAGGCCGCCCATGTCCCCGTCATTTGGGCCACCCAAGTCTTAGAGACGCTGGCAAAGAAAGGATTGCCGGCCCGCGCGGAAATCACCGATGCGGCCATGGGGCAACGAGCGGAGTGCGTGATGCTCAACAAGGGAGAGCATGTGTTGGAGGCCGTGAAAACCCTAGCCGCGTTGCTGCGGACAGCTGAGCGCCACCATCTCAAGAAACGGGACGTGTTCCGAGAAATCACCGAGCAGCGCGGCGTCTTCGCCGACGTCTCAACCACAGCTAC
>JAJONL010000117.1 GCA_021323395.1 Nitrospira sp. | reverse complement strand
CAGCTGTGGCAGCACGTTCGTGCTGGTATCGAACTTCTGGATGCGGTGGTTTCCCATGTCGACGACGTAAATCGTGCCATCGGCCTGATCGACGGCGATGCCCCGAGGAAAATAAAATTGGCCGTCGCCATTCCCGAAGCTGCCCCACGACATGATGAATTCCCCGCTCATGTCGAATTTTTGGATGCGGAAGTTTGCGCTATCGACGACATAGATATATCCGCGCACCCGATCGATCGCGATGCCCCATGGGGCATTGAACTGGCCTTCGCCGTTCCCACGGGAACCGAACTTCATGATGTAGCCGCCCAATTTGCCGTCGAACTTCTGGACGCGGTGATTGTTCGTATCGACCACATAGACGTCGCCTTTGGCATCGCAGGCAATGCCTGTCGGATTGTGAAAATTCGCATTCGCTGCGCCGAAGTTTCCCCATAAAATAATGAAGTTCCCAGTGCGGTCGAACTTTTGGATCCGATTGTTGCCGTTATCCACGACAAAGATGGCGCCCTGCTGGTCGATAGCCACCCCATATATAGGAGCCATGAATTCGCCACCGTGCAGCAAGGAGGCCCCGCGCCCAGGCTTGCCCCACTTGGAGACACAGAGATAGCCGGAGGTGTTGACCAGAATGGTGGCGCTCGCCGGTGTCGAAATATTGTTGCCGAGGTCTTTGAACCAGACGATGACCGTCTTCTGGCCGTCTCCTGGAGAAAGAATGAAGGGAATCGTCGCGCCGAACTTGACCGCGGGCGGAACCTCGACCCAGCCTGGCGTTCCCGCCATCGGCGTCATCGGATTCTCTGAAACATAATAGGCAGAAACGCCGGTATCGAGATCGGTGGCGGAGATCGTCACCACGATTTCAGGCGAATTGGTCATGAACGCGCCATGGTTGATCACCGCGTAGGGGGTTTGCGGAGCCGTAATGTCGATCAGCACCGGGGTGGTCGACACTTCTTCGGACAGCCCGCTTTCCGTTCCGTCCTCATAGACCGCCGTCAGGGCATAATAATACGCCTGATCATTGGTCAGCCCGGTATGATTATAGGGACTGGACACGCCTTCGATCTTCGTGCCGCCTTCCAGAGTCACATTTGCCGTGGTGTGAAAGTAGAGATTGTAGGAAACCGCCCCCGGCACATCCATCCAACTGAGAAAGGTTTCGGTGTCTCCTGGCTTGATGGCCAAGTTCCCAGGAATGGGATAATTGGTCACCTCTTGAGCCCGTTCCCGCTCCGCCTTCCCTCGATTCAGCTCCTCATCGGTGGGCACGTACTTAATGACTCGATGGTTACCGCTGTCGACCACATACACGGCCCCTTCTTTATCCACCACGACGCCGGATGGGAAATTCAGTTGCCCCTCGGTTTTTCCGCGATTTCCCCAGGCACAGAGAAAGGTGCCGTTGCCGTCAAACTTCTGAATGCGGTGATTGCCTTGATCCACCACGTACACGTTGCCCAAGGCATCGCAGGTCACGCCCCAGGGGGCTTTGAATTGGCCCGGACCACTGCCTTCACGTCCCCACTTGGTGAGGAAGCTGCCGCGCGTATCGAACTTCTGGATGCGGTTGTTACCCTCATCGGCAACGTACGTATTGCCCACAAAATCCACCGCTACGCCGCGCGGGAAGAAAAACGCTCCGTCAAAACTGCCGTCACGGCCCCACTTCAGAAGTGGCGTGCCGTCGCCTTTGAACTTTTGAATGCGGGCGTTATTGGTGTCAGTGACATAAATATTCCCTTCCTGGTCGGTCGTCACGCCCCAGGGGGCGTCGAACTTGTTCATGTCCGCCCCGCGCCAGGCAAATCCAAATTTCCCCCACGATTTAAGGGGATTGCCGTCCGTATCAAGCCGCTGCACACGGTTGTTGCCGGTATCGGCGACGTACACTTGCCCGTCCGCATTGGTGGCCAAGCCGCGCGGATAGTAAAAGCCACCTTCTGCACTGCCCGCTTCTCCGCCCCAACGACCAAGAAAGGTTCCCTCTTTATCGAATTTTTGAATCGAATGATTGTCCGTATCGGCCACATAGATATTGCCATCCTTGTCCACGGCAATGCCGGTCGGAGAGCTGAACTCGCCGTCTTCCACACCTTCCTGCCCGATGATCTTGGCAATGAGATAGGGCGCCGGAATGGCCATCACTTCCTGTGATTCAGGACTCTCACCCTTCTGGGTGACCACAGTCACCACATAATGGTAACAAGTTCCATTGGCCAGATCGTCGTGCATGAAGGGCGATTGCGGACCTTCAATACAAGTCCCCTTTTCCTTGGTTACGCCGATAACGGTCTTGAAATCGTCCGCGCTGGCGATGGGCCGGGTGAGTTCCGAAAACTTGATCTGCACGCCCTTGGTAGTCATGAAATAGAGGTTGTAGTACATCGCATCCGGCACGGCATCCCAGGTGATCATGATCCGGCCATTCCCAGCCTTGGCGTCCACTCCGGTCGGCGCCGGCGGTAGATCTTCCTCCTCGGCAACTGAGTCTCCGGCGCCCCATTCGCTTTGACTTCCCTCCGCCATGAGATGACGCCGGTCAAACCGAAACATTTCCTCGAGCAGCCAAGCCTTGATCATGGTGTTCCTCGTGGTCCGAGATTGGTGAAGATTAGCGGATGTTTCAATAACTTAGATCGGGCAGTCTAACAAAGCGAAAAGAAGAGAGTCAAGGCACGGCCTGGAATTTCAAGGCCATCTGCCCCTCCACATGTTTTGCGAGGAGATCCATGCCCGGGACTGTGTCGCCGCCGACTTTTGCGCTGAATTCCTGATAGAGACTCGTGGAGCGTCCATCCCCCCAAAGCTGGATGGACGCGATTCTTACGAATGTCATAGGCTCTCCTCTCCCGACGCTGGCACACAAGGCGCGTCGCCCGGCGAGATGGAATAATCGGAGGTGTACCATGTGGCCAACACAACTTGTGCTCGCAGCCTTCGTCGCGATTCTGGTCTTTCCGTTGTCTGCTCAGGCGACTGAGTCATCCCCGGCGGACATGTGGGAGTGTCCCACCCCAGATGGCACGATTCTTTACACGAACAAGGAGCGACCTGGATGCCAGCCCAAAGCGCTTCAGGCGCTCTCCTCGGTACCGTCGATGCCGGATAGACCGTTTCGTCCGGCATCCGATGAGGCCATCTATCAGCCCGGACCGGGCATGCAGGATTTTTCCTATGACACCCCTATGGGCGCATTACGAAACTTGACCCAGGTTCCAGATTTTGCGCGGGATTGGTATGCGGGTAACACGGGAGGCGGTTCGGTCCAGGCCGAAGTCTGCGGCATGTATGTGGAGTGGCTTCATCTCACGCAGAACAGTCGTGGAGGGGTGTTCTTCGGAACCGATCCATCGTACGGTGGGAATCCAACGGCCCGCAACTGGTACGCCCCCAGCTATTCTTTTTACGATAATGCCCGATATGTTGCGCTCTCACGGATATTCGGCGCAGGTTTTATCCCCATCGGTTGTCACTAAGCACCGTTCTAGTCGATGATGAAACTAACGAGGTCTTCGGAAGGTCCTGCTGGCAGGGACCTTCCGAAAACCTTTTCGTATGCAATGAACACTCGGCGGGATTGGGTCGATATCGTGAGATATCTCTTGGCATGGCTCGAAAAATCTCGCGTTAAGATTCTTCTCCGACTTCAGCCACGACGAGACTACCTTCAGCGTCAGTGTCACCCTCCTCCGCATCACGCTCCTTCATCTCCAACGCTGTTCCATTCACTTCTGAAGCAATAACCTCGTCGGGCAAACCCTCGCCGATCGTGTGAGCTGGGGCTTCGAGAGGTTGTGCCAATGATTCATCCCCCATCTCAACCGACTCGTCGATCGGCAACATGGCCTGCTCCGACTCGCCCAACTCCTTGAATTCGCGAAGCGGGGGTAGCTGCGACAGATCACGCAAGCCAAAATGTTCGAGGAAAAACTTCGTCGTGCCATACATGATCGGACGCCCGGGTTCTTCCTTCCGCCCCACGATACGCACAAGTTTTCGCTCCAACAATGTTCGAATCACCCCCGACGTTTCGACTCCTCGAATCTGCTCGACTTCCGCCCGCACGATCGGCTGCTTATAGGCAATGATGGCCAATGATTCCAAGGCCGAGCGCGAGAGTTTCGATGGGGCCTTCACCTTTTCCAGGCGCTTCAGCCAGGGCGCAAACTCGGCCTTGGTCAGGATCCGATAGCCGCCGGCGACCTCGGCTAGCTGGAGCCCTCGGCCTTCCTGCTCATAGTCGTGTCTGAGGCTCGTTAATGCCTGCTCGACCTCTTGTTTCGTGACGGCTCCGAGTAATGCCAAAAACCGAGTGATCGGGATAGGATCTGCCGTCACGAAAAGTAAGGCCTCAAGAATTCCCTTTAACGCTCGTAGATCAGAGAGGGCCGGATCAGATGGGGCTGGTGTCATTCCGGCGCCAACAGACTCACTCGTCTCCGCCTGTGATTCAGGCGAGGGAGAGGGAAGCTCGACCTCATCCTCCCGCACCTCTTCAGATTCCTCAATCGCGTCCCCCAGCCCAAGAATCATAGATTCTTCCATTCAGATTCCTCCACTAAATCCCCTTCCGTCACGGCCGAAAATGCTCGCGAGACCAAAATCGCCCCAAACGTTTCGCTTTGAAATACTCGCACGACCCTGATGCGAATGAGTTCGAGCAGCGCCAGGAAAGTCACGATCACGACCAGCCGATGGCTCGACTCTTCGAATAATGCTGTGAAGGCCATGGACTCATGCCGTTCCAATGCTTCAATGATCGCGCTCATGCGGGTGCGGACCGTCAGGTTATCCGGAATGATTTCGACCAAACGCTGGCCGGGATGGCGTGACAGCACCCCCTGCAGCGCATCGACCAAATCGAACAAGGAGATTTCATCGAGAAGGTTTTCATCCGTCGTGAGTTCTATCGGTGGACCAGGCTCGCGCGAAAACACGTCGCGCCACAGACGCTCTTTATAATCGAGCTGCGAGGCCGCCTCTTTGAACTGTTTGTATTCGAGCAGTCGCCGAACGAGTTCCTCGCGGGGATCGGGCCCATCTTCCTCCTCCACTGCCGCCTCTTCCACCGGCAATAACATGCGCGATTTGATATGCAGCAAAGTAGCCGCCATGACGAGGAATTCTCCCGCCACCCCGAGATTGAGCTCCTTCATCACAGACAGATAGTCCAAATACTGCTGAGCAATCAGCGCGATAGGAATATCGTAAATGTTGATCTCGTTCTTCTTGATGAGGTGCAAGAGGAGATCGAGGGGACCTTCGAAGTTCTCGATCTTGACTTGGTAGGGAAGTTCCGTTTGGTCCATCAGGTACTACTAGCTCCCTTGGACAAAGTTTCAATCTTATACCAAGTTATGGGGGGGACGGGCAAGACGAAAACTATATATGGTGGGTAGGGCCGGAGTCATTTGGCCCTAATGATGTAAAGCAGCAGCCCGATCGCCGTTACAAAGAGTGCAATCGTCAGCACTTGGGATGAGGAGGATCCCTCCGTGCGACCGGCCATCGTGGCGGTGACCCGCGCAGTCCTGGTTAAGAGCGGTGGGTGAGCAAACACCGCTTGTGCGAGGTCGTCTCGCTCCTTGAAAGAGGCATCTGAAAAATCGGCCTGAGACTCGAACCGGGCCGAGGCAAAGGAGACCGGGCGATCGAAAAGGGCAAAGAGAAAGAAAGCTTCCCGATCAAACTGCGCGGACGAGAAGTCGCATTTCCCGCGGCAATGTGCGCCGGAAAACCCCGTCCCCATGTGAAACGCCGCGTGCGAGAAATTCGCATCCTGCTCAAAGACCACCTCTAAGAACTCTGTCAAGCCCTTGAATACAGCACCATGAAAAATAGAGGGACCGGCAAAGATCGAACGGTGAAAACGAGCGTGCGGACCGAAATGCGTGTCGGAAAACATGGCACCCTGGGTGAAGCGATCCTGCACAAAATAACTCTCCTGCTCGAAAGTCGCACTGGATCCATCAACCAGCCCGAGAAATACCGTGCGGGACAAATCCACGGAACCTTCAAAACGTGTCTGCGCCAACACCACTGGTCCGGTGACTAATAAGAACCCTTGCTTGAGGCGATGGACGATCCGTCCGTGGACTCGCGCATTCTTGATGACGAACGGTCCACGGATGACGTGGACCGCCACATCGTTGAGCCCCTCGAGAACCCGACGGTCGTCGGGCGAGAGGTCCTGCACTGCGGCCATCTTCTGTACCGGCAGTTCATCGAGCAGTAGGTCACCTTCGATCACGACACCCGCCAAGTCTATTCCCTTACCCGAAGCAAGCGCGCGTAATACATCTTGCGCAGGGATAGCCCGCGCCTCACGTTCGGCCTCGGTGCAGGAACCGCTCAATCGCAGGGTAAACGCCGCCTCCGCGGTGCTCCCCCTCCTCTCCGCAGTACATTCCGCGTGAAGTATTTTTGGATTAAGGAGTGCCCCTATGAACAAGGCCAGTGCTACCCAGAGCATCACTGACCTTGTTCCGAACAGTCGACCCAACCACTCCATAGATGGCCTTCTGAAGAGGCAAGATGCTGCTGATGATGGGGCAGGAAACTGAGTGAACACTTTACTCCGAAAATACCTTTGGTAGACTTCCTCTCCTATGCATGCATCCTCTGTCCGAAGCATCACTGGCACGTCCTTGCGCATCCTATTCCTAGGTATCCTTGTGCTATTCGTAGATTCCAGGCCGGCCGCTGCAGAATCTGTCGTCGAAATCCCGATATTGGCCGCGATCCAGTCGAACGACCGGGGCGTCTTCGAAATTCTCCTATTGCGGTGGGATCGGCTGCCGAGTCCCTGTCCCATGATGCTGCAATGGCAAGGGGGTAACATTCAACCCGGGCAGAGTAACTTGAGTGCCATGGCGCGGGCCTTTCAATACGCGGTCGACCATACCCCACACATCGACCATGCGGGGACCGTCAGCGCCATCGGCATCGCCTATGCCTCATCGGGCCGGTGGGAGGCATTCCCGACAAGATTCGCGCGGCCGTCCGCGAAGGATATCGCACCATTCTCATCCCCGAAGGTCAGCGTGACGATCCGCGATGGAATATCGGCCGGCTTGCCTGGGACCTCAACGTAGAGGTGAAAGAGGTGAGCAGGATCGAGGAAGCCTATCGTCTCATGACGGGGGGCAGCCTCGACTAGATAACCGTTCGATGGAGGTCCGACCGGCTCAATTATTGTCGCGGACCCAACCCTTCGAGAATCGCCTGGTACTCCTCATCGGCCAGCCGATGCATGCCGAGGTTCAGCCGTCTTGTCAGTTCGGTATTGTCCTCAATATGCAGCACTCGTTGTAGTAAACCCTGGCAATCTGGAACATTGCCTTGCCAGCGTCCTACCGGCGCGACCCGCACAAATCCATATCGAGTTTCGGTCCGCACCTCATCCCTCAGAAAATCATCCAAGGCCTTCATCGGCAAAATCGGCGAGGTAATCGCAAACTCTGCGCATATTCCCTCTTTTAGAACGTAGACCAATCCGTGCGAGTCCGGCGTCAGAAATTTTTGGAGATTGTCCCGAATCAACGCGGTGCAGAGTCCCCAAATGCCTGCTCCCAATTGGAGTTCGGCACTCTCCTGCGAGCTT
>JAJONL010000116.1 GCA_021323395.1 Nitrospira sp. | reverse complement strand
GACGCCTTTTACAAATACTACAAGCGTGTGGCCGGGATCCTCTTGGTCGTCCTGCTGTTTACCGGCGGCATCAACCTGCGCTACGTCAATCAAATTTTCACGTCCCAGACCGGGCAGGCGGTACAGCACCATCCCAAATACCTCTGGATTTTGTGCATTAAACTCATTTTGGTCTTATGTCTGCTCACCTTGTTCCTCTACACCGTCATTTTCAAATCCGATCAGGACGAGGAGGAGGAAGGCGAACATTACGAATCGATCCCCTTTCAACGGGCGGCCTTGTGGATGGGATTTTTTATCATTCTCTGCGCGGCCGCGATGAAACATCTGCACCAATAGCCGGTATCACCGCCGGCTTCTTCCTGTCTGAGCTCCATCTCTTTGGACACCGTCCTACGCTGATTCAGCTCCACCGCCGGCTCATGGAAATACGTGCATTTCTTTCGCCTACCTCGTGAACGAAGAGTCGTGATCACAAAAAAGAATGGCATTCGCCTTCTGATCCAGGTACCCTGCCCTCCGCGCAGACGGCATGTGGGTTGCTTCTCTCAGCCTATGTGGATCTCGACTTCTTCCTTCATCCCGTTCACGAGGGTCATAGAGACGTGGATGCACGTCTTCGTCATGTTCCATGGCCGGCAAAATAGGCGGCGTGGACTGCCAGGATTGTCTCGCCCACTCATGAGGAGATGAGCATGCGCTATCACATCCAACGTGTCTTGGCATGCGCAGGACTGCTGTGCGCATTGTCGACGGTTCATTGCCAAGCTGTGGACCTGCCGGTTTCCCAGGAACCGCCGGCACCCACTGATCAGGGCTGGTCTGAGCAGGACAAAGCGGCCTGGTACCATACGTCGGTGGGCACCCGGTTCATTCCTTACGACTGGTTCATCGCTCTGCAGGATGACCAACTCGCAAAGGTGTTCAGCGACAGCGGAATCATACCCGACCCCACGCATCCGCATAGACTTCCGGTCGGACTGTCGGAACCTCAGGCCCCGAAACCATCCTCATCACATGCGGGGATGAACTGCGCCTTTTGCCATACGACCCGATTTACCTACCAAGGCCACGAGATTCGCATCGAAGGCGGACCGTCCCTCCAATACAACCAGCAATTTCTCAACGCCCTCATGGCCAGTCTCGGCAAGCTCATCTCGCCCGATCTACCGACCCTCCTGAAGAGTGTGAAAGAGGGGAACCCTCCCGAGAGATTCAAAGCGTTCGCGACCAAGGTGCTTGACCTCCGCCAGGAGAAAATGACCGCCCATACCCTCACCAAACTCGCCGTTGATGTCGCGAAGCTCACACAGGCCCTCATCAACCGAGGAGGAAAAGATATTTCCCCGGCTCGGTGGGGACCAGGGCGGTTCGATGCATTGGGCCGCGGAGGCAATACGGTGTTTGCGCCCCTCAATCCGGAGAATCTGAGGCCCGCCAACGCGCCGGTCAGCATTCCTCCTCTCTGGGGAGTGTGGGAATATGACTGGGTCCAGTGGGCCGGATCCATCCAACATCCGCTGGCCAGGAATATCGCGCAGGTCATCGGCGTAAGCGCCGGACTCTTTGACTGGACTCAAAAACCTCCCTTGGGGCCCCTCGAAGAAGCCGACAAATTTCAGTCGTCGGTCGATTTCGGCGCATTGAAAAAGCTGGAGGATCTCGCGCGCCGGCTGCAACCGCCGCGTTGGCATAAGACCTTTCCCCGCATCGATCGCGACTTGGCCCGAAAAGGGAAAGACCTCTACCACGGCAACAAGGGCGAAGGCATTCCAAACCTCTGCGCCCATTGTCACGTCGCCAAACAGATCCCAAATCCTGGGACCCATGGCCCCAGCGTCCAGGTCACGATGATTCCGCAGAAAGAAATCGGCACCGACCCGCTGTATCTGGAAAACTTCTCTCGTCGCACCGTCGACACCGGGCCGCTGGATCGAGGACGTCTGTCCGCAAAAGAGGCATCTCAGTATGTCACCGCGCAATTACTGACCCTGAACAACGTGGCGAACGGTCCTGAATATGCCGAGCGCAAGAACGAATGGCGAGATTGGCCGCAGTACATCGCCCGCCCGCACCTGGCCGTCTGGGCGACCGCCCCGTTCTTGCATAATGGCTCGGTTCCCAACCTCTATGAATTGCTGTCTCCGGCAAAGGACCGTCCCCGATGCTTTTACCTCAGCCCGAACATGGAATTCGATCCGGAGAAGGTCGGCTACGCGGTCATGGAGTGCGATAAAGATCCAGGTCTTCCCGGTCCGCAGGGGGCATTCAAGTTCGAGACCTACTTACCAGGGAACGGAAACGGGGGTCATGAGTTTGCGAACACCCCGGACTGCCTCATCAATCCCGGCTCCAACGGGATTCTGGGGTGTGAATTGCCGGATGATGTCCGGAAGGCCATCATCGAATACCTGAAGACCTGTGATCTCGAACGCTTCGTCCTACGAGACGCGGTCTGTCGAGACCTTGAATAACACATCATTGTTCTACGACCCTTCAGGTCCAAAAGGCTCGCGACGTGAACGCATCTGCACGTCTCCGAACAAGCCGTCCGTGCCGGCCGGCGACATCAGCCTCCTGGCGGCTTCGCCGGGCGAAACCATGCTCCGAATCCGGCTGACCCCGTATGATTGAGCTCCTTTCCAAAGAGCACAGTATCCTCGAACAACCCTTCATGGAATTCCTTCCATTCGGGGTCGACGCGCAAGGGGACAAGATCGGCGATATCAGCGGAGTGATTGTTCTGTCGAATGTGGAATATCTGTACGACTTCATATCCCTGTCCTCAGGCCCGGCAGCCGCTGAACGCGCCGTCCAGGAATTATGTCGCTTGCTGAACGAACGCCTTCGCGATCCTGCCTACCATGTCACGCCGGAATTTCTACGAAATGCCTGGAACAGTTATTCCTACGAATTCGGCTGTTACTTGCGTGAATTCTGCGAAGCCTTGTCCGGAGACCCTCAGTTTCACTTCAAGGCGGCGCGAGTCCGGAAGGTCCCTCCGATCATTCAGATTCTGCTCCGCCCGTTCTCAACCCAGCAGAGCTATAAGATGTGGGTCTATGTCGGCCAAAAATACACGAAAGGAGTGCTGGAATTCGCCGTCGGTAAGGTGACGAACCGGTCGGCGATCTTGCAGATGAGATTTACCGAGAAAGCCTTTCGTCAGTTCGGTCCCTATCGCAAGCGCTGCGTCGACGTGATTTGTCAGTCCTGCAAATCCGGGATCGCCGGAGCTCAGCAACAAATCCATGGTCTCGCGCCCGCCCATGTCAGGGATCTGTCCTGCGTCGCGAACGGGGATGATCGGTGCGAATGGGAATTTACCTGGGTCCCGCCGGTCCGCAGTTCCATACCGCTCGCGATGGGGGTGCTTGTGGCAGGAAGCACGTTCGCGTACCTGCATGTGCGCCAGCCTGACTTGCCGATCCTGGAGGCTGTGGGTCTCGCCGCGGTGCCGGCTTCGCTTCTCTGGGGGATGATCACGACTTACATGCGTCAGGCGGCCAAGCCGCTACAGCGGCTGATCCAGGACCAAGAGCAAACCGTCGATGCGCGTCATGAGGAATTACGCGAGGCCTACCTCGAACTACAGGGCACAGCCGTCGCCCTGCGTCGCAAAGTCAACGATCTGACCACACTGCACCGGGCCGGTTTACTGTTCAGTTCAACCCTCGACCGCGACGAGCTGCTCACCAAGGTGCTGGATACGATCGTGCGAGAACTGCACTACGACCGGGCCATGATCACCCAGTTCGATCGCACGCGACAGGTGTCGCATGATTTTCGTGTCCGCGGCATGCCGCAGGAAGTGGCGGAGTTTCTGCGCACGCAGGAGGTGGCGGTCACCGACCCGGATAGCGTAGAAGGGAGGGTCCTGCTGCGCGGCGAGCCGATCCTCACGAACAACATTGACGAGATCAAGGACCAGCTGCACCCGTTCAACCAGAAGTTGATTTCCATGGTCCAGGTGAAATCCCTCATTTCCGTCCCGCTCAAAACACACGATGAAGTGATTGGAACGCTTTCCGTGGACCGCACGCATGACCAGGCGCTCACGCAAGACGATCTCGACGTGCTGGTCACCCTCGCCAGCCAGGTCGCCATCGCCTTGGACAATGCGCATGCCTATCGCGAGATTGCCGCGTTGAACGCCGGCCTTGAGGCACGAGTACGGGAACGCACGGCGGAGCTGGAAGAAGCCAATGCGCGCCTCAAACAACTGGACCGTCTCAAGTCCCAGTTTCTGGCCCATGTCTCGCACGAGTTACGAACTCCGCTCACCAGCATCGTCGGATTCGCCGACAATATGATTGAAGGCCTCGTCGGATCGCTGAACATGAAGCAGGAGCAGTATCTCACCCGCATCAAAGCCAATGGCACGAGGCTGGCGCGCATGATCACCGATCTGCTCGACCTGTCACGTGTGGAAGCCGGCAAGATGGTGCTCTCGTTCGAATATGTGGCGCTGCCGGAGGTGGCCGGCGACGTGATCGAACAATTACGACCCTTGGCCGCCGCCAAACATTTGCAGGTCGATCTCCGCAGTGACGATCCGGGGCTGCGCGTCTGGGCGGACCATGACCGGCTCAGCCAGATTCTGACGAACTTGGTGGATAATGCGATCAAGTACAGTCCCGAGGGAGCGACCATTGCCGTCGACTTGCTGAGTCCTGATCACGAAATGGCGCGCATCGTGGTGCGTGACACCGGCCAGGGCATTCCCGCGGACGCGCTTCCCAAATTGTTTGATCCCTTTTTCCGCGTGCAGCAGCACGAACGGAGCCAGACGAAGGGCCTGGGGCTCGGCCTGGCCATCGTGAAAGATTTGGTCGACCTGCACGGGGGCAGCATTTCGGTTCAGAGCAAGCTGAATGAGGGCACCCAATTTTCGTTTACGCTCCCCCTGCGGCCGCAGGAAACCACCTTGTCCCCACGCGCGGCCGCCACGAGCCGCAGGCTGCTGGTCGTGGATGACGATCCCGATATTTGCGACCTCCTCCGCGACCGGCTGGAATCGGACGGCTTTGAGGTCCGCCTTGCAACCGACGGACGGACGGCCCTGCGAATCGTGGGAGAGGCAGTGATCGATGGCATCTTGCTGGACATCGCATTGCCGGAACTGGACGGATTAGGCGTCCTGCGACAACTACGTAAGACGCATCCCCTGTTGCCGGTGGTCATGATGACGGCCGTGGAGGCATTGGATCGAGCGATGGCAGCGGTCGAAGCCGGCGCCCAGGGGTACCTCCTCAAACCCTTCGACGCCGATCGATTGCGGGAAGTGGTCTATCGCTGGTTTCGCCAGGGTTCACCCACCGATGATGCGTCAGTGAGACGATAACATGATGCAGTCTGCGCGGTGCGATCGGATCAGCGTTCTTGTGCGAATGGCGCTCTCGATCGCCGTCCTCTGCCTCTTGCCGGCCACTCTCCAAGCCCAAACTCCTCGCCTGCAGGGGCAGTCTGCATCCGCCGCAGGAATGGGCAACGCATTCGTGGCGCAAGCCGACGACCCCTCCGCGCTCCACTATAATCCGGCGGGGATGACGCAGCTCCATGGATTTCAGAACCTGTTCGGGACCGCTCTCATCGGCGGAACCACTACCTTCACCGGTCCGACCGGCGCCACCGTCATGGGAGATCGGAATGGGAGTGTGGCCTGGCCGCCGCCAGGGCACATTTATCTCACCGCCAATTTGAAGGATTTGGGAATTCACGCGTTGGGCGATCTCACCGCGGGGGTAGGATTGACCAGCCCGTTTGGCTCCCTGACCCGATACCCCAATGACGGCCCCTTCAGAACCGCCGTGACCTTCAACACGCTGCCGTTGTTGGATATCAAACCCACCGTGGCATACAAGCTGAACGATCAGCTCTCATTCGGCCTCGGCGCGGATATCTACACGTTCTCTGGACTGTTCGGTGAGGGCCACGTCGAACAGAAATCCATCTGGCCGGGGGGCCTGGGGATACCAGCCGGCTCGCTCGTGGAACTGAACGGCAGTGACACCGCAGCGGGCTTCAACGTCAGCCTTCTCTATACCCCATTCCGCAATGCCGATGGAAAACCGCTCGCCAACATCGGACTCGTCTATCGCAGCCAAGCCACGCTCCATCTCTCGGGAGCATTGCTCGCAAACGGCGCATCGGTCTCTCCGGCCTCCGCGACCTTTGTGCTCCCTCAGGTATTCTCCGCCGGTATGGCCGTCTGGCCTGTGCGCACGCGCGAACGCGAATGGAAACTGGAACTGGATGTGGATTACGTCGGATGGAAGGCCAACCGGAATCTCGATATCCACCTGGCGAACGGCGCGGTGATTCCCAATCCGCAAAATTGGCAGAACGCCTACACGATCATGATCGGAACGGAATACAGGTGGCTTCACGTCGCGGCGATGCCGGAGTGGGAAGTGGCGCTACGCGGCGGCTACATGAATCAACAGGTCCAAATCCCCGACCGCACCTTCAACCCCGGCGTGCCTTCCGCCAACACCCATATTCCTTCTGTTGGAATCGGTTTCGCCTGCCGTGCGAACGGTTCGTTTCTCGGGCTCGTTCGCTGCGGCGATGTAGGCATCGGCCAACTGAAACCGAAACTGTTCGCGATCGACCTGGCCTATCAAGCCGGCATTTATGAAGTGCGCAGCGTCGTCGGCAATCAGAATCCCACGGTGAACGGCCGGTACGAGACGTTGATTCACGTCGG
The DNA here is from genome assembly GCA_021323395.1 of Nitrospira sp. GTDB lineage: Bacteria > Nitrospirota > Nitrospiria > Nitrospirales > Nitrospiraceae > Nitrospira_A. The sequence goes on along the minus strand of JAJONL010000116.1, from coordinate 6,372 downwards.
CTCCCTCTCTCTCCGATTCAATTACTGAGTCGAGATACTCTTTGATCTCGGTCCATCATGTCCGGATTCTTCAGCGATACGCTTCCCGCTGTATGCCTCTCGCGTCATGACAATCTCCAGCCTCCTCCATCCCTGACCCGTCGCTGGGATGTAGGCAGAGCCTGTATCGATTAAGATACGGCCTTCGTTTCAAGACGCCCCTCTCCATGCTCTCAGCCCCTTCTCACCCCTGCGTGAGATACTTGCGTCACTTGTAAAAACATACGCTTGTCCTGCTCGGGCTATCGAACTCTTTGTTCCGTGACAACGGCATGGCGGTTGCTTCTTCGGATACCCGTGACTCTATTTGATCGCACAGATACGGTGACTGATCCAACCCTTGCCAACCGGCCGCATGTCACAGCCTCCTGGATTGTGCCCATCCAGCGCTGATCAGACCGCCTTCTGCCCACGCCATCTGCCGCGTCTCCGTCATCACCGGAGACGCGGCACCTTTTTTTGAACCCGCACTTGACTCTCTTTTTTTCTGATCACACTTCACCTGCCCGGTTGCTCACCCGCTTGCGCCGGGTTAGATCGAACGCGCAATGCAGTATCTGATCGGATACGGCATGGAATCCGATCGGATACACCTGCCTGGAGTACGTGCATTTGCATCTACGACAGCAGGGAAGAATGCCATGGCCGGATGTCCTCAAAATCACTACAAAGTTTTCTGCTCAAGAGAGGACTCCTCCCTTCCAATTCGCACGGCACAACCTTTGCGCATCTCCGCGGCAGAGTGAGTTTCCCTAGGAGGGCACACCGATGGGAGAACAGCGCATCCGGGAGGTCACCATGGTCGCGCTCATCTTCTTGCTTCTCGGTGTCATCATTCTCCTCGTCGCTGCCGGCCGCATCTGGATCGATGCGACTCCTCTCGATTCATCGACCATCAATGCAGCGGCAGCTGACAACGGCAGCGAAGCTGTCACGGTGGACCATCTCTCGAAAGGCAATGACTCGGCGGTCTAGCGCAGGCGCCGGTCGCGAGCCAGACGGTTCGTGTAGATCGAGGAGGAAGGTTCTGTCAGGAATCGCGCGGAAAGAACTCAAGATGGGCACCTCAACTGGCCGGGGAAACCAGAACTTGCAAAAGATTTTCAAAAGGCCTATCTAAGCAGCCACCACAGCCATTTCCCGGACACTCCGGTATGGCTGTGAATTGGCCGGAAGGAGCGAACCATGGATGGTTGCTCAGGTTCCGTAGTCCTTTCGCAACCGACCTTCGCATTCGACGAAGCCGATCGATCTTCATCAAGCCCAATTCAGGATTCGGATGCTGCTGAGCGTGGCTGTGCTCCGCGTAGTAACGTTCGATCCCTTTTTGCGAATCGATGGTGTCTAAGGAGACTCGCTTTCGTGCAGGAGAAAATCACATTTTCCTGATGTTAGAGCACTCGCTGCAGCCATAAGGGATTTAACCCGTGGAGTGTAGAAACCTCGGTCGCATCGTACGTATGCACGACCACAGTAGAGATAGAGGAACCTAGCGGGTTCACGGAAAAGCCAAGGCTAATTTGTCGCCAAGGAATTAAAGAAAGTACTTAGAGATTTTGATGAGGATTCAAAATGCCGTGATCTGGACATGGCCAGAAATGCTATGACAAAGGGGAAATCGCATGTAGCAAGACCTCAGCTTGTGATCCTGCCTTCTGCAAGAAGGTAGCATTCGATGATCGCAAAGGGACACCAATGGGAAGTATCTCTGTAATCCGCGGGCAAGCCCGAGCACGAGCATAGTCGGGAGGAATACATGATCGCGATAGTGCGGTGGGTGGTAACGCTACTTATGATCACGAGTTTGGCAATAATCCAGGCAGCGGCGCTTGTCACGAATTCGATCGCTCAACCGAGCAGCTCTACAATCAGACACAAGCTTCCGACTCAAACCGTTCCCGCAACCCCACGAATAGCGCAAGGCGAGATTATCGTGAAGTATAGAGACGTTGACCTGCCGCCGAAGCGTTCATCAGCGAGAACCGCGCTATTAAAGAAACTCGGTGGGCGTTTAAGTTCCCTCTATGGTGTCACCGTCCTTCGAACCTATCCAATGATGAGGAGCCAGCGATTCAGAGTACCACCAGGAAAACCTGTAGAGTATCTGATCAAAACGCTACAGGAGAATCATCCCGATATTATTGAACGGGTCACCCCTAATCGCGTCACCGCCCATATAGTTGTTCATCAATCTCCCATTCCGCCATCCGCGTTTCCCAATGATCGGCAATGGCAAAGTGGAGAGTTGTGGGGGATGGTAAAAATCGGAATGGCAGCCTCTTGGCCACTTATGCAAAACGTAGGGGGGGACATCATCGTCGCAGTGATCGACACGGGAATAGACTATTACCACCTGGACTTTGTTCGTCTGAACTCTCAACTAAACGTGTGGAACAATCCCACCGAAACACCAAATGGTCAGGACGATGATCTTAATGACTTGATCGATGATATACATGGCCCGAATTACTGCAATAATGGGTTCGCCGAAGGTGATCCTGACGATGACCACGGCCATGGAACGATGGTGGCAGGCGTAATTGGGGCTATCGGCAACAATTCAATCGGTGATAATTCAAGAGACGTGGCGGGAATATATTGGCGGACAAAGATTATGGCCGTAAAGTCTTTTTGCTCCAGCGGTCAGCCTGAATCCAATTTGGATGTCGCTCAGGGCATTTATTACGCAGTCGACAATGGCGCGACAGTCATCAACAACAGCTACTCCCTTGGAAATGATGACGACCAGGACGTGAGGGAAGCCGTTCAGTATGCGAATCAGCACAATGTGCTCTTCGTTGCGGCAGCGGGAAATAGCAACAGCAGTAACAATACCATCCCCAGTTATCCGGCTAATTACGCATTTTCTCCGTATGCATTTTCCAATGTCATTACCGTGGGAGCTTCCAACTGTACGGATGGGAAATGGACTGAATCAGGATCGTATGGCTCAAACTATAGTCAGACAAAAGTCCATCTTGCTGCTCCCGGCGAAGACATTACGAGCACCTACCCTCCACATCTAGGGCCTAATCCCTCGGTAGCCTCTGGGACATCAATGGCCGCAGCTCATGTATCTGGTTGCGCCGCGCTGCTACAGGCAAAGGAAGGCACTTCTGTCCTTCCCAGTGTCTTGAAGGATCGTCTCATGGGCACAGCAAATGACCCAGCAGGCCTTAAATCTTACGTAGTCAACGGTAATAGATTGAACTGTTATAGGGCAATCATGAACGAACGCAATCCTACAGACACGACATCTCCAGCGGCCCCTAATAATTTGATGGTGCGATGAGAATGGACCCAAGACCGAGGCCACAGGATTAGAGCAAGGTGAGTGGCTGCCAGGTACTCGGAACGGACAGCAAACCTCAAAGGAAAGGAGAAAGCATGCTCAATCGAGACATCCGATGGTCCAAACGATCTGCGTTGCTGTTGTGTTTTTTGGTGTTGTCAATCCTTCCTGGTTGTATGACGTTGTGCCAAGACTGTGGCAAATGCCCTGGAGGTACAGGCAATGTGCAGGGATGTATAAAACATCGCGTACCTTCGGGTGGTGAAGCTGGGTGCACCAGCGGCTACATTTGCAATAACCCGGGTGCGACGTGCGACCCCCTGAACGAATCTGCGACATGCCAGACAGTCAATAACAGTGGAGTCTGTTCATGCAAATGCCAGTAGCATAAGTGATAGGGGCGGTGGATGGTATTTCCGCCGCCCAATTCGTCCGACAAACGGAAGCGGCTGCGCTCGGATGTTATAGGGGATCACGTCATGAAGTTCCACCTATTGCGAGTGCATGTAACAATATTCTTATTTGTGTTGGGTCTCCTGACAGGATTTTTTGTTTGGCAAGTCACGTGGAACGTGTTCCCTCAGGCTTATGCCCAGGCGCCGTCAGCTATCACGTCCTCAGGACTCAATACACAGGTCAGTGCGCCTGCGATGTTGCCTAATGGGAAGATCAACTACAACATCACTGGCGGTACCAGACCAGCGGACGGGGCCAACCTCTTTCATAGCTTCGGGGAATTTGGCGTGCCCGCCAACAACATCGCCAACTTTCTCAACGACTCCGGTTTGGCAACATCCAATATTCTCGGCCGCGTCACGGGAGCCAATCCGTCGAACATCTTCGGCATGATCCAAACAACAGGATTCGGCAGCGCCAATCTCTTCCTAATGAACCCTGCCGGGATCGTTTTTGGTCCCAACGCGACGTTGAATGTTGGTGGGTCGGTGAACTTCACAACCGCCAATTACCTGCGTTTGTCGGATGGCGCAAGGTTCCATACGACTTCTGGCGCACAGGACGTTGCATTATCGAGCGCGCCGGTCGCGGCGTTCGGCTTCCTGGGATCGAAGCCCGAGAGTATTAGCGCTCAAGGAAGTCAGCTTACTGTCCGGGAAGGGCAAAGCCTCTCGCTCATCGGCGGCGATATCCAGATCCTCCGGAGCACGTCACAGCCCGCCCGCATTTCTGCACCAGGCGGACAGATCAACGTCGTCAGCGTCGCTTCTGTCGGCGAGGTCCTCGCCTCAAACTTCCAACCGGCACCAACCATGACGCTAGGTTCCATCACGATGTCGCAAGGCTCTGTGTTGGATGTGAGCGGGAATGCCGGCGGTACCGTTCGAATCCGAGGCGGAGAATTCGTTATGGACAACGGCACGATCTCGGCCGACACAAGTGATATCAATGGCGCTTCCATTGCCGTTGACATTCAACTCACGGCAGACCTCTCGATCTCGACCGATTTGAGTCCCACCATCACAGCTAGAACGACTGGCTCAGGCGATGCCGGTGAGATTCAGATTGCGTCTGAGAATGTGCAAGTGACAGCCGCTTCAGAGGACATCATGAGTATCATTGACTCTCACAGCTCGGGTAGTGGTAAGGGAGGCAATGTGAGCATTACCACTGGCGACCTTACCGTAGCTGGAGACCCACTCGGGACCACGACATTTATCGACAGCGGTGTTGTTGGAACAGAAGGCGGTCACGGAGGGAACGTTGCCATTACCTCGACGGGGCGCATTGAGATGCAAGATTCCCCCATTATCACAGGACACCAGCAGGCACTGCAGCTTGGCGAAGATTCGATAGGTACTGCCGGTAGTATCACAATCACGGCCGATAGCCTTCACCTCTCACTTTCACCGATATCCTCCAATTTGTTTTCATTCGCCCCTCGTGGCGGAACAGGTGGCAATATCGCTATCACGGCTCGCCAAATCACGTCAGATGCGAGCTTTATCAATGCTTTTGGGTTTGAGCAAGGAGGTGCGGTGACTATCAACGCCGGCCGACTCATCGCTTCCGACACCGAAGTTTCAACCGGAGCCAGTCTGGGATCGACCGGCGGGGTAACAATTACCGCCAATGTTGTGGAGATGACTGATGGGAGCACAGTTGTCAGTAGCACCGGCGGGGATATCGATGCAGCTCCGATTTTCATTACTGCCACCGATCACATTACGTTCTCTCGACCGAGCGGAGGCGATCGCCCGAGCGGCGTTTTCAGTAACTCCTTTGGAACATTCGGTACTCTCGGAAAGGCGGGAGACATCATCATTACCGCCCCAAGACTGGAGCTGACAGGTGGCGCTCGGATCAATACCACCACCAGGAGTACTGGTGATGGAGGCAACGTGATCATTAATGCGGCTGATTCTGTTTCAATTTCCGGTGAAATTCGTGGTCTCGCGCCGGAACCACTTTTTTCCCTTGGAGCGCTCCAACCAAGCGGTATTTTCACGCTCACGATAGGAGGTCGGTGTACTGGTCCTTGTGGCGATGCCGGACACATTTCCGCCACAACTGGATCTCTTAATTTGGGCAGCGGTGGACAGATTGATAGTGGTACCAGAAGCACTGGTCGCGGAGGCGACATCACCGTCAATGTCAGGGATACTACTACCATTTCCGGCACCTTAAGCAATGGTCAGCCGGCTGGAATGTTAAGCCGCACAATTGGAACTGATCTCGACTCCTTAAGCAATGGTCAGCCGGCTGGAATGTTAAGCCGCACAATTGGAACTGATCTCGACTCCGGCACAGGAGGCAACATTGCTCTCGCTGCCGGTCAATCCGTCTCCCTGAGCAACGGCGCCTCAATTTCAGCCAGCAGCACCGGCCCCGCCAATCCCGGCAACATCGCCATCAATGCCGGTGCTCAGTTCCTCAGTCAGAATGCGTCGGTGACGACCGAAGCAACCCAGGCCAGCGGAGGCAATATACTTATTCAGGCGACCGATGCCATTCAACTCGTCAACAGTCGACTGAATACGTCGGTCCAAGGGGGACCCACTACAGCAGGCGGAAATATCACTCTT
>JAJONL010000021.1 GCA_021323395.1 Nitrospira sp. | reverse complement strand
GCCGCAGACAAGCCCGGACGTCCCATCTGTCCCATCACAATCACCCTCCCACTCCACTGTATCCCAGAGGGTGTTGCAGTGATCGGTTGAACTCACCGCCATGTACTTTGCCAAGGAGTCCCAGTGAAGTACCGGTTCATGCAGGTGTATCAGCAGGAGTTTCGGCTGACCCGCATGTGTCGCGTCCTGCAGGTGAGCCGGAGCGGGTTCTACGCCTGGCAGCGGCGGGAGCCGAGTCGCCGCATGCAAGCCAATCAGCGACTGATCGAGCGGATGCACGTCCTGCATCAGCAGACGCGCGAAGCCTACGGGGCTCGCAAGTGGCGCGGCTTCGGCGGCTCGCCGGCATCGTGGCCTTGCGCCGTCGGCGCTATGTTCGGACCGTGCAGGTCCGCCAACACGAGACCCCCGGGATCCCGAATCGCCTCAACCAACAGTTTGCCGTCTCCGCGAAGAACCGCGTGTGCGCATAGGACGCCAATTGCTTTGCAACGCTGAATAAGACCCCTGTGTCTTCTGGTGAATCACAGCCCATCGGCCGAACTCTTGACGCCTCGAGGACCTCGATTGAACACATGGGTGTAGAGCATCGTGGTTTTGACGTCTTTGTGTCCCCGTAGTTCCTGAACCGTCCGGATGTCGCACACTGGACAGCCGCCTCGGGGAGATGATGGCGCCCTTCTTCGCCGACCGCCGGAAGTTTTCAACGACGTGAATTGATAGAGCAAGAGATGCGCCTGAGAGCTAGTGGAGCCATGTATGTTGAAGTTTCAAAGGCATGCAAAATGAACATATTTTTTAAGGAGAGGGCGCGGATCGAGGGGTGTATCTGAACCGACGCGATGGGGTTATCGAAAGAGATACAACATAGCGGGCCAGCCACCACAGGGCGCTAGAGTCTTGATAGGAAAGGAAAAGGGGTGCGAGGGTTTGTTCTCTAAGTAGCGGTCAGCCCCACCAGGCGTGCACTGCAGCCAACAGGATTGGAAAATAATTAGGAGCAGTATGGTAATCACACATACAACGATTCGACATGCTTCACTCAACGACTCACAGTGGTTGCGTACCCAGCGAACTGTCAGTCCGATGGCCTTGTTCGTCCGCCTGTCGAAACCTTCAACAAGATAGACTCACCTCACTCTTTCCCTTATTCACCTCCGCATGCTGCGTCACCGGCTTTCGGAGCACCCACAGCAGCCACAGGCCCGGTAGCGCGGCGAGAAAGGTCACGAAGAAGAAGGGCCCCCACCCTGCCAGACCTACGAGCTTGGCGGCAGGCCAGCCGAGAAACACGCGCCCAAGAGCTTCAACCGAAGAGAGCAAGGCAAACTGAGTTGCCGTGTAGCGGTGATTGCAGAGCGACATGACCAAGGCCACGAAGGCCGCCGTGCCCATGCCACCGGTGAGATTCTCGAATCCGACCGCGAACGCCATGACGGCGTAACTCTTCCCCGCCCAGGCCAGCCACAAGAACGACAGGTTCGACAGTGCCTGCAACAGTCCGAACACCAGCAGCGAACGGAAGAGGCCTAACTGCGGCATCAGGCCGCCGCCGATGAAGGCGCCGAGAATGGTCGCCCCGATACCGAACGCCCGCACCACGCCGATGTCTTCAGACGAAAATTCCATCCCGCGGAGCAGAAACGAGGTCGTCAGGGCTCCGGCAAACGCATCGCCCAGCTTGTAGAGGACGATCAATCCTAGCAGCGCCTCCGCCATGGGACGCGAGAGAAACTCAGATAGTGGCCCCCACACCGCTTCCTTCATCGACTGCGGCGCAGCCCGCGCCGCCTCCGGTTCGGGAATCATCAGGATGGTGACAATGCCTAACAGCATCAACCCGGCCATACAAAGATAGGCCGAGGACCAGCCCAGGCGCGCCGCCACGATCAAGGCCAGCGAGCCCGACGCGATCATTGCGATGCGATAACCCATCACCCAGGTGGCGGCTCCAAGCCCCCGCTCATCCGGTTTCAGCAAATCGGTTCGATAGGCGTCAAAGACGATATCTTGCGAGGCAGAGAGAAAGGCGACGCCTAACGCCAGCGCTGCAAAAATTTGAGCTCCCGATCCAGGACCGATCAACGCCATCAAGGTCAAGGCCAGCGCGAGACCGGTTTGGGTCACGATCATCCAACCGCGACGGTGACCGAGCCAGGGCGGCACGACCCGGTCCATAACCGGCGCCCAGAGAAATTTCAGGGTATAGGGAAGGCCGACATAGGCGAAGAGGCCGATGGTCGTCAGATCCAGACCTGCTTCCGTCAGCCAGGCTTGCAGAGTTCCGCCCGTGAGGGCCAGCGGCAGCCCGGAGGCGAACCCCAACGGCAGCATGATGCCGAGCCGAGGAGTCAGGACGGCGCACAGGGTCGCTCTGTTCATGAGATTGACGGCGACTGGGAGATCACGAGGTGCAGCATACCACCGCCGCGCCTCTCCTGCGCATCAGAATCGTGAATAGAGCGAAGGCTATGCGCATGTTATTCCGGAAGCTTGACCGAGGAAGGATTCGTCCTCGGCAATCGCCAGCGTTGGCTGAGATAAGGGAAATGGAGATACGCGAGAAACCTAAGCTCCGCCAGAAACCTAAGCTCCGCCTTTACCGGAATGATGTCGTCCGACACTGATTAGCAGGGATAACTCCTGCAGCCCCAGGACGTTGCCTTGAAGTGAGCTAAGACCTAAAATTGACCCTATGAAGAAAGAAAACGTTGCTCGCGTCGTGCATAGCATGCCGACGGACTTGCGCAAAGTTCTTACTTCAACACCTGCGGCTAAAGCTGCGTGGAAGGATATTACGCCGCTTGCACGTAACGAGTGGATTTGCTGGGTTACGTCGGCAAAAAAGCCGGAGACGCGCAGGCTCCGAATCGAGAGGACGCGCAATGACCTTATCGAGGGTGAACGCCGGCCATGTTGTTGGCCAGGTTGTCCTCATCGCCGACCAAATGCGAAAAAATGGTTTTGAAGTAAGTGGCGCTCGAACCAACTGGCCATCGATTCGGACCGAGGCTCACAAATGCATTGGTTTGACTGTCGGCCCACAGAACAGCATGTCGGCAGCTCCGCGTGACGAAACCCGCCCGTCTCAAGCAGTGACATAGATGTGGCGGGATTTCGAAGTAGGGGAAAGCCGGCGAGAATGCTTCTGCTTCCGCTCGCTGAGCACGAGGGCGTAGGCATCCCGGATGTTCTCTTGGAGTTCTTTAAGGGTTGCACCCTGGCTGATGACCTCGGGTTCCTCGACCAACTGACCGACAAAGCAATCTCCGTCTTTTCAGTACTCGAGGGTGAGAGGCATCTGTATGGCGAGTTTGCTTATAGCAGCCTGGTGTCCTACAGATTGTCCGATCAACGGTCGAGCTTCTTGTACTGTACAGTACCCTCGACTGCTTTTCATTACCTTTCACGACATCGGTAGGCGCGGATCAGGACATAGGCCTCTCGGCCAGCCGGTTCAGTCCGACCCCTGACATCTTTTCCGTCACGACCCTGACTCAGGATCCGTCCGGAGGTACACGAACCAGTACACCAGTGCGACCAGCAGGGTTCCGCCGATGATGTTGCCCACGGTCACCAGCAGGAGATTGCTTATTGCCCCCGCGATCGAAAGCGAATCCTGGCCGCCGGCTGCCAATGCAATCCCGACTGGGAGGAAGAACATGTTGGCCACGGAATGTTCGAAGCCACAGGCGACGAAGGCCGTGATCGGAAAAACAATCGCGAGAACTTTGTCCGTCACGCTTCGCGCCCCCATACACAACCAGACCGCCAGACAGACCAGCACATTGCACAGGATACCGCGTACCAGCGCCGAAAGTGGATCAAGCGCGATTTTGCTGCGCGCGATCTGGACCAGCGTCTCGCCGACCGCTCCGTCTCCCAGCAGATGCACCCCCGCCAGCAGCACCAGCACCGCCGTCCCGCCTGCCCCCAGCAGGTTGCCGAGATAGACCCAGATCCAATTCCTGACCACTTGGCGGGTCTGGACACAGCCGACGGCCCAGGCCATCGCAATGAGGTTATTTCCTGTGAAGAGTTCAGCCCCCCCGACCACCACCAGCACCAGCCCCAAGCTGAACGTCATGCCGCCGGCCACCCGCAGCAGGCCGAACGGAAGTGCCGGGCCATTCTTCCCGCTGGTCATGGTGACCGTGTAAAAAAGCGCGCCCAGCGAGATGAACGCGCCTGCCAGGACCGCGAGGGCAATCATGCTCGACACAGGGGTGGTCACTTTCGCCAGGCCCAGCTTACAGACACGCGCCGCGATTTCAGGCGGCGGGTACGCATCGGCGACAGAAACTGTTGCAGGGGTGGAAGGCTCCGCCGTCATGTGATCAGCATCACATGCATCGGGGTGGAAGGGGTTCCGCTCGGCAAGACTTTCTCGATTCGCACCGTCGACACTTTATACTCAGGACACTTAGAACTCTCGTCGGCGCTGGAGGACAGCAACTGGTTCAGGTCCGTGTCGGGGAAATGGAAACTCGTGAACAGCTCGCCGGGCTGCACCCGCTCGCTCACTATGACGGGCAATCTGGCCTCTCCGCGTGCACTCACGAGTCGGACTGTCTCACCATCATGGAGATCCAACCGCGCTGCATCGACGGCATGCATCTCAAGCACATCCGTATCCACCACTTGCATGATCCCCGTGCGTCTGGTCTGCGCGCCGCAATTATAGTGCTGCAGAATACGCCCGGTAATCAGCACCAGTGGATAGGCCTCGGTCGGCAGTTCGCCGGGCGGCAGCGCGTCCACCGGCACAAAACGCGCCCTGCCTTTCGGGAAGGACCGCTCATGCATCAACGAGGTTCCGGGATGTTCCTTCGAGGGAACCGGCCATTGCAAACCCTCCGGAGCTTCCAGCCGATCGAAGGAAACTCCGGCAAACATCGGCGCCAGTTGCGCGATCTCATCCATGATGGCGGACGGATGTCCATACCACATGGGATAACCCATCCTTGCCGAGACTTCACAGACCACCTGCCAATCCGGCAGCACGCCGTTCGGCGGCTCCACGGCTTTCCGGATACGTTGAATGCGCCGCTCTAAATTGGTGAAGGTCCCGTCCTTCTCCAAAAACGATGCGCCCGGAATCACGAGATGCGCGAGCTTAGCCGTCTCGCTCAAAAACAGATCCTGCACGATGAGGAACTCGAGGTTCTTGAGCGCCGCATGAACCTTCTTGAGGTTGGGGTCGGTCTGGGCCACGTCGTAGCCGATAATCCAGAGGGTTTTGAGCTGGCCAGCCAACGCTGCATCCCACATGTCCGGGGTCTTCATGCCACGCGCCGCGGGCAGCGGTCGACCGGTTACGGCCAGGTGCGCGGCTGCGAGGTCAGGGTTATCGAACGATTGATACCCGGCAAAATAGGTCGGCAGGCAACCGACATCCGATGCGCCCTGCACATTGTTCTGGCCGCGCAGCGGATTGATTCCCGTGCCGGGCTTGCCGATGTTGCCGGTGGCCAGCGCAAGATTGACCAACGCCATCACCCCGTGGCTCCCCCATCGATGTTCCGTCACGCCCAAGCCGTGCAGACACATCGAGCCGCCGCTCTTCGCGTAGCGGCGGGCCGCCTCGGTGATGAGATGGGCAGGCACCCCCGTGACTCGCGACGTCTGTTCGGGCGTGCACTCCGCGACCGTGTTCAACCAGTCGTCGAAGCCTTCGGTTCTGGCATGCACGAAAGTTTCGTCGATGAGTCCCTCTTTCGCCACGACATGGCCAAGCCCGTTCAGAAGAGCCACATTAGTGCCGGCATGTAATTGAAGGTGAATACCCGCCAGATGAGCCAGCTCGGTGCGCCGGGGATCGATCACGATGAGCGGAACACCCCGTCGCATCGCCTGCTTGATGCGCGCGCCGACCACCGGGTGAGACTCCGTAGGATTGGCTCCCACGATCATGATCAATTTCGCGAGATCCAAATCTTGGATCGAATTGGTCGCGGCCGACGCACCCAGCGTTTCCATCATTCCCGTCACGGTCGCGCTGTGACAGACGCGCGCGCAGTTGTCGATGTGGTTGTTGCCGATCACGCAGCGCATGAACTTGCCGAACAGGTAGTTCTCTTCATTCGTCCCGCGACTCGACGAAATCGTCGCCAGCGCATCCGGCCCATGAGTCTGCTTGATCCGCCACCACTCCTGCGCAATCCGGTCCAGCGCGGCAGACCAGGAGATCTCCACCCACTCGTTGCCCTGCTTGAGCAACGGCACATGCAAGCGGTCCGGCGCATCGTTATAGGTCCAGCCGAATCGCCCCTTCATGCAGGCATGGCCCTGATTCGACGGGCCGTCGTCCGCCGGCACCATCCTGACGACTTTACCGTCCCGTACCCCCGCCTCGAAGGTGCATCCGACGCCGCAGTAGGCGCAGGTCGTGCGAACCGTTTGCTCAGGGAGCCCCTGCTCCTGGATGGTCTTTTCCATCAACGCGCCGGTCGGGCATTCCTTCACGCAGGCTCCGCAAGACACGCAGTTAGAAGAGACAAACCCTGCCGCGTCGCCGGATAATGCCGCAGCGCCTGCCACCGGTCGCGCCGCGAATCCTCTATTGAGCATCGTCAGCGCATGGGTGCCCTGAATTTCATCACAAGCACGGACGCAACGTGCGCAGGAAATGCACGCGGCATTGTCGAAGGTAAAAAATGGATTGGAGCGATCGACGACATCCAGCCTGTGGGAGGGCTGCGGGTATCTGACCTGCCTTAGCCCCAGCGATTTGGCCAACCGTTGCAAGACCTCCGGCGCTCGGTCCACATGGGGTTGTTCCGACAAATACAGCTCCACAAGGTTCCGCCTGAGCCGATTCAGCCGCTCGCTTTCGGTGTGAACCACCATGCCTTCGCGAGCGAGAGTGGTGCAGGAGGCCGGCGTCCCATTTTGGCCTTCGATCTCACAGAGGCAGAGCCTGCAGGACCCGAAGGGATTCAAATGGTCGGAGGCACAAAGCCCAGGGATGGCGAAGCCGGATTTCTTGGCCGCCTCATAAATCGTCTCGCCCGGTTCTGCCACCACGAGCCGATTGTTAATGGAGAGTTTCATAGGGTAGTCAGTAAGCCAGCTTTCACTGGTGCACAGTGCAATACATCAAACTCCGACTTTCCATACGCTATATGCCATCAGCCATACGCTCCCGGTTCACTGCCTCAGCCTGTTCCGAAACTCAGCCGGGAAATGTTCAATCGCCGTCAACACCGGATAGGGCGCGCGGCCACCGAGGGCGCAGAGGCTGGCCGCCTTCATCGTCGCCCCTAAATCTTCCAGCAGAAGCAGGTCGTCGGCCGTGCCGCTGCCAGCCTGAATCCGTTCGAGAATCTCGACGCCCCTGACGGACCCGATACGGCAAGGCGTGCATTTGCCGCAGGATTCCTGGGCGGTAAAGGCCATGAAGTGCCTCGCCAGGTCCACCATCTCGGTCTGGTGGTCATACACGACGATGCCGCCATGTCCCAGCACCGCGCCGGCCTGCGCAAAGGCGTCATAACAAATTGTCATGTCCAGTTGTGAGGCCGGGAACAGACTCCCGAGCGGCCCGCCGACCTGCACGGCCTTGAACCGCGATCCCGGCGCCATGCCCCCGCCGAATTGATCCAACACCTGACGCAAGGTCAGCCCGAACGGCACTTCCACCAACCCCGGCTGCTTCACCCGCCCGCCGAGTTGCAAGGCCATCGTGCCGCGTGACTGTTCCGTACCCAGTGCGGCGTGCCAGGCTCCGCCCCAGGAGAGAATATTGGGAATCGTCGCGAAGGTCAGCACGTTGCTGACGACGGTCGGCCGTCCAAACAAGCCGGACTGGGCCGGATAGGGAGGTTTTGCCCGCACGACTCCTGGTCTGCCTTCGATCGATTCAAGGAGAGCCGTCTCCTCACCGCAGACATACGATCCGGCTCCTTCCACCACCTCAATAGGGAAAAACTCTCCGTCCACATCCAATAATTCCGCTTCATCAGCCTTGTGGATGGCGGCTCGCAACGTTGCCGCCGCTGCCGGATACTCCTGCCGGCAATAGACATAGCCCCGATCAGCTCCGATGGCTCGGGCGCAGATCAACATGCCTTCCAGCAATCTGAACGGATCACCCTCCAGGATCATGCGATCGCAATAGGTGCCGGCATCGCCCTCGTCGGCATTCGCCACGACATACTTCTCGTCGGCCTTTGCCTGTTGCGCCACCTTCCACTTATTCCAAACCGGAAAGGCCGCGCCGCCCCGTCCCCGTAACTGCGACACCCGTACCTCCTCGATGATCGCATCGGGAGTGATCCGCAAGGCCGTCTCCAGCCCCTGTAAGCCGCCACGCGCCTGATATTCATCCAGCACCAAAGGCTCGGTCTCACCAAAATTGGCAAAGGTGAACCGGGTTTGTTGCATGAGGAACGGAATGGACCGTACCGGGGTCCCTCCCCTTCCAGACAGGATGGACGGCAGATCCTCTGGTATGACCCTGAACCAAGCCAAACGGCCGTCAGGGCTATCCCGTTCCACGACTGGTTCGAGGAAAAAGGCCCCACGGGATGACGTGCGAATGAGCTGTACTTCCGGCCGCTCCGACCAGGCGTCTGCCAACAGGCCGGCTCCGGCGGCTCGCGCCGACGTATCGTTGGAGAGGTAGAGTCGCAAGGCCATGCTCATGTCAGCGGTAATGGTCTAACAATGCATCGAGCTGTGACGGCAACAGACGGCCATGTAGGTCGCGGTCGACAATCATGCTGGGAGACAGGGCGCAGTTCCCCGCGCATGACATGGTCTCAAGGGTGAACCGCCCGCCCGCCGCCGTCTCTCCGACATCAATACGCAGCGAATCTTGAAGGGTTCGCAATAAGCGACCGCATCCGTTGGCAAAGCAGGACTCGCCGATACAGACACGGATCAGATGCCGGCCGGGAGCGCTCACACGCAAATCCGGATAATAGGACAGCACCCCGGCGACCTGCGCCGTCGTCACGTCAAGGGTATGGGCGATCACAGGAACCGCTTCCACCGGCACATGGCCGAGTTGCTCTTGCAGGAGCAACAGCGCCTTGAGGATGTTAGGCGGCTTGCTCTTCTCCTGCGCGAGAATCTCCTTCACCTGCTCTTGCATAAGATCTTCGATCTCGTATTTCGTCGTTCGTATCTCGGTGCAGAGCGGGAGCGAATGGCGTATTGCTCATGGCGTATAGTTGAAAACGACGACAGACCTTGGCGTTCTGCCTTCACCTATAAGCCATAAGCTCTTTTTTCCCGCCATCAGCTATCAGCTCAGATTCCTCACGAGAGACGCTTCACGATGCTATCAGCAAAGCCCCACATGCGCGCGCAACTTGTCATAGTCGAACGCGGCCACCCCCGTCCGAAGGAATCCCAGATCCGTTCGCTCCATTTCATCGATGAGCGCCGCAACCTGCGCGCGTCCCGCCGGAGTGGTCATGAGATGTCTAGGAGTTTCTCCGCCCAACGTCGGGGCTTCTCGATCCGCCCATTCGAGATACACGGTGTCGAGAAAGGCGCCGACCAGAATTCGATCTTCCTCATCGCTCACCAGCAAGGTGAGCGGCTCAGCGCTGGACAATTCCTCCCGAGTGACCTGACGAGTTGGGGGCTGGGTCGATTCGCCACGGAAATGCAGTGAGAACCCGAAGGTGGCCGCTAGACTATGTTTGATCGCGTCGAGTCGATCTCTCGAGTCACATTCAAGAAACAATTGAGTCGCGGTCACCGTCACTCTTCCCGACAAGTCTCCGGCTGAGGCGCCCTGTTTGAAACGCTGACCGAATCGGCGGAGTTTCTTCGAACGTGCGACTTCTTCCGGCCGTGGTGGCAGCCCCTCCCAACCTTCCAGCTCACCCATGCCTCCGATCAGGTGTGAAAACTCCTGGTGGTCATAGATCGCCATGACGTAAAAATAGGGCTCGCCAGTTGTCGTCCGATACCGGATCTCACTCACCGCCTCCAGGAGCGCGGCCAATCGCATCCGCGCAAAATTCCGCAACAGCAGATGCCCAAACCGTTTGGCAAATTCCGGCCAATCGCCCAGTTCGAACGATCCGTCCACCACTTCCATCTGACGACGCTCTTGAGCCGTGGTTTCATACAGGGCCCCGGCATCTTCCTTCGACAGGACTAAGACCGGTCCGGCAATCACGGCCAGCCGGCTTTCCGGATCACCGGGTTCCCGGACCAGACGGGTGAACAACACCTCACCCACCTGCTCGTCCTGGCCTACACTATCCGCTGTCACTTCATAGAGTCGCCCATTGCCCATGGACCGCAACGATCTACGCGCCGCTCCAGTCTCCTGCGGCAACAGTTCGACCAGATCCATATAGGAATGTTTGAGCGGGTCCATCCAGGCCCGTTCCTCTTCGGGGATGTGTTCGGTGATCACGTCGCGGAGTTGCTCGATCAGGGTCAGCTGTCCATCTTCCGGATAGAAGTCGGCATACAAAAATAAATCGGCCAGTCCGACCTCTTCCGGCAAGGGAGACAATGGGGCTTGAACCCCGAGTTCGACATAGACCTGCAAGGCCCGCGCGAATGCGATCCGGCGCTGGGTGGCGAAGCCTGCAGCCATCGACAGCCGGTCGAGTCTCGTCAATAAGATATCCAGCTCCTTGGTGACCGGCACCGACCGTCCGGCTACCCGTTCATTCGCGAGCTTCATGGATTTCCTCCCTGACTATCACCTCAGCGTCCAGCCAATCTCCAAGCGCATAGCCTCACGAACCCCCGCTGCCGATACAAATCAGAGGTCCGGTACGAAATACGCTCTCACAGCCCGCTCGGCACTTCGATCGTACCAGTTCCGGACCTGGCTCCTGCGACCACCAGGCCTTCCCACGGAATCTCTTCTGGTGGACCTTTTCATGGCAGGCTCCTTTGCCTAAGCGGACCGATTACGATTCCCCGAGAGGGACCACACGTTGATGGCCCACGCCGAAATCGATCTGGCGAACGGTGAGGACCGGGCAGCTTGCATGGCGCAGCATGGCCCCGGCGATGCTGCCGACCAGGATATGAGAAATTCCACGCCTGCCATGAGTGCCCATGATCATCACATCATACCGGTGCTGGGTGACGTAGGAGGCGATCGAATCGGCGGGCATCCCAGGCTTGAGCGCATGATCAGTTTTGATGCCGAATGAGGTCAGGCAGGCGGACAGAATGGTGAGGCGTTCTTCCAGATATTCCCGCTGGCGCTTCCATTCCTTCGCATGGCTTAAACTGAAATCCAGTCCATAGGCGACCGGCTCCATGGCGTGGAGAATCGTGACAGAAGCCCCGATGTGCTTGGCAAACTGCGCCGCATATTCCAACGCATCCAGCGAGCAACTGGACAGATCGATGGGCACGACGATCCGTTTGATGGCTCCGATGGCCTCGGCATGACCACCGCTTTTATCAGCCTTCACTGTCAACACCGGACAAGGCGCCATACGCACGACCCGTTCAGCCGTACTGCCGATCAAGACGTGATCCAGGCCGGTTCGTCCATGGGTTCCGACGACCAGCAGATCCGCAGCCGAGCTTTCGGCCACGGTTTGGATCGCCTGGCTGGGGATGCCAGTCTCGATGCGGGTCGTGATCGCCTGTTCCTTCTTCTTCAGATAGGCCTGGATCCTGTCCAACCGCTGAGTCGCATCCCCTCGCACATGATCCAGATACATCTTGTTGACGGTGTACTCCGGAACCATTCCCGGATAGAGCTCCAGGACGGTCATGACGCAGAGATCCGCCTTCCACAAGGCGGCGAGGCTCGATGCATACTCCATCGCCCGCTCCGCACAGGCTGAGAAATCCGTCGCCAACAGGATGCGCTTGATCGAGAATGCCATGACTCAGACCGCCTCTACATTCAAGAGCAGTAATTCGCCCTTCATGTTGGGATGGATGGAGCAGCGGAATTCATGCCGGCCCGGCCGTTCCATCGTAAATCGAATCAGCGCCGACTTCTTTCCATCTAGAAACAAGCCCCCAATGCCCCTGCCGTAGGAGACGATGCCCTCCGACTCCACCCGAGTCGGAATACCCTCGAACATGGTCGAACCAAAATCATGGCGCTCCTGATCCTGGTTGGTGATGGCGATCACCGTCGCGACACCCAGCCGGAGCGGAATCTGCTTGGTGAGGAACGTAAAATCTTTGATCGTCACCTCAATGCGCTGCTCTGCTTGAGCGCCGCCCTGCGAACAGAGCGCCAGCACGAAACAGGCCGCCAACCACAACCGTCCCCCACCCCACATCTCCTCCACTTGCTTCGCTATCATGTAGGCCTCCTTTAAATGGTCTTGTTCACCCGCGCCCTTGAGCGCTTCGACGGCAACGGAACGGTCAGAACCGGACAGCCCGCCGTGCGAACCACCTTTTCGGCCGTGCTGCCGAAAAAAATCTTGTCGACACCGCCAAGGGCTCCGCCGTAACTGCCCATCACCACCAAATCCACTCCTTCCACCCTGGCCGTGCGTGCAATTTCTTCAAAGGGGCAACCATCGGCCAGGAGCCGGCGGATCGAGACTCCTTTCGCTTCTTCCCAAGCCAGCAACTGTCGGGCATTAAGCCGGGCGTGATGGTGCAACCGTTTCTTTTGCATGGCTGCATCGGACGGGAGGGCCAAACCAAGACGATTCAAGGCGTGCAAACTCTTCGTATCCACGACGTGGAGCAGCAGCACCTCTGCCTGAAACAATTTCGCGAAGGACAGGGCAATCCGAAAGGCCTCCTCTGAGCAAGGAGAAAAATCCACCGGCACCAGGATCTTGCTGAAGAGACGTTCTGCCATCACACCTCACTCCTATTGGAGGCTTCTCAACTGTACACAGCAATGCCGATGCCATGCAGAAAGGAACACAGAGTGAGAACAATAGCTGAAAGACCGAACCTTTTCATGTGCCGTCGCCTATCAGCCATCAACTCCCCTGCCTGGAGGTGGTGTCCTGCTACAGCCTCTATCAGCATCCTGTAGCGGAAAGCCACAGGGACCAAGGGCTAATGGGGTTGGCGAATACACAAGCAAGCGGAAGTTTCATTATTCCTGCTACGGCAATAGGCTTCTCCAACTGTCTTTTGTCACACCCTCTCCGCATAACGTCTCTCATGAATGGCATTGGTCTTGCTCAATCCAGCGTAAAAGGAATCATATGTCGCGGACGCAGTGGCTGTTGCTCGGAGCGGTGCTGATGGGAGTCGCTATTGCTGTTTATTTGATCTTCTTCTGCCCGACCGAATGTCACTAACGATCCACAAGGTCGTAGGTCCCATCGAATCCCATGCCGACTGCTGCCGACCTCATGACTGCCTCTGTTCCTCGGGCCGGCCCTGAGGAGACAGTCGCGAAGGCGTTGGATTCGCTCCGTGCTTCACCCTGGTCGGAAGTCGGACACCTGTATCTCCTCGATGATCGTTCGCAGTTGGTCGGCCAGGTTCCGATTGAACGGCTGCTTGTGGCCCCGGCGGACAGCACCCTTGCTTCACTACGCGGCGATCCGCCGATCGATGTGCGGGCCGGTGAAGACGCTGAAACGGTCGCACTGCTCGCCGTCGAGCGACATGATGCCGATGTGGCCGTTACCGATGCTGAGGGCACTTTTCTGGGGGCGATCCCGATCGGGCGCCTGCTGGCGCAGCTTCATGACGAGCATGTGGATGACCTCTTGCGCATGGGGGGTGTCGGCGCCAGGCATCCGGAACCGACGGCCCCTCCCAGCGCGACCGCCGCATTTCGAGCCAGAATTCCCTGGCTCATCGTCGGGCTCGTCGGTGGAATGCTCGCCGGAGGCGTCGCGGCGGCCTTCGAAACCGCGCTGAAACAGGAAATTGCCCTGGCATTTTTTCTCCCGCTCGTCGTCTACATGGCTGACGCGGTGGGAACCCAGACGGAAACGGTGCTCGTTCGGGCCTTGGCCTATGGCCATGTCGCGCTGATGCCGCAACTGATCCGCGAAGGCCTCGTCGGCCTCCTGATCGGCGCCGTCATCGGAACGTTGGCCGGGCTCACCTTTCTCTGGTGGGACGGCCGGACGGCCATGGCGATCGTCGTGGCAACGACGTTGGGGGTCACGGCCGTAGTCGCAACCTTGGTGGCCAGCATTCTGCCCATGGCGCTCGCGCGACTCGGCGCCGACCCGGCCCTGGCGAGCGGCCCCGTGGCCACCGTATTACAGGACATTCTGAGTGTCGCAATTTACTTGGGTATCGCCACGACCATTCTGCATTGAGAGGAGCGGCCGAGCCTGTCGCGGTTCACACAGGATGAGCAGCAATGACCTTTCAGGTCCAAATCGGCGGTGACGGAGTGACACTCGATGGACTTCTGGATCTCCCCGAAGGGCCGAAAGGCATCGTCGCATTTGCCCACGGCAGCGGCAGCGGGCGCTTCAGCCCACGCAACCAGTTCGTAGCTCGCCACCTGCAAGGGGGAGGGTTTGCGACCTTACTGATGGATCTCCTCGGCCCGAATGAAGCCGACGATCGCCGGAAGGTCTTTGACATCGATCTTCTCGCTGATCGGCTCCTGCTGGCTCAAGACTGGTTAAATGCCCAGCCTCAAACCTCCGGCCTTAAGATAGGATATTTCGGCGCCAGTACGGGAGCCGGTGCAGCGCTTCAAGCGGCGGCACGGAAACCTCAAACTGTGCGTGCGGTCGTGTCACGCGGCGGGCGGCCCGATCTGGCAGGTCCGTACCTAAGCCAAGTACTCGCGCCGACCTTATTGCTTGTAGGAGGAGACGATGGGCCGGTGATTGAGATGAATCGAGAAGCGCTGACACAGCTCACCGGTCCAAAGCAGCTGCTGATTATTCCGGGAGCCAGCCATCTTTTTGAAGAATCCGGAACCCTTGAACAGGTCGCCGAACAGGCGCTCCGTTGGTTTCAGCGTTATCTCCAGCCTGGCGCGAGCAAAGCAAAGGAGGGCACAGAATGAATACCCTCTTGGCAGTTGATGGTTCCGACAATTCCTATGAAGCCGTCCGGGCGCTGAAATATCTGCGGCGCGCGGATGAACTGACTCTCCTCCATGTCGTGGATGCCCCTCGGCCAGCCTATCCTATGATGGTGCCCGAGGTGGCTCAGGAACTCTATGCCCAGTTGGAACGGAGCATGAAGGAAGACGGCGAACGTCTATTGACTCGCGTCCAGTCGCTGCTGCCTGCCCACAGCGGTTCCGCCAGGAAGCGGTTGGAGGTGGGCTCACCGGCGGAAATGATCGTCACCACCGCGGAATCCCGCCATGTGGATCTCATCGTGATGGGCGCACGGGGGCTGGGACCCGTCAAGGAACGACTATTCGGGAGTATGTCCCATCGAGTGATGAGTATTGCCTCTTGCGCCAAACTAATTGTGAAGGGTCCGGTCCGAGACCTGAAGCAAATCTTGCTGCCGCTGCAGGGACAGTCTGATGCCGAAGCAGCCGTTCGGTTTCTCCAAAAACAACCGTTCGAACAGCCGGCAAATGTGAGCCTGCTGACCGTACTGCCGTTGACCCGCCCACCGTGGCCTGTAGACAACGCTTTTGCGGAAAAACTGGAAGCACAAGCGCTCGAACATGCCCGAGAGTTCATCGAGGACGTGGCGACAAAAATTCGCGCGCTGGGACATTCGACCTGCGGCATCAGCGTCCTGGGCGTTCCTACGACGACTATTGTGCATGAGGCAGAGAAAGTGGGAGCGGACCTGATCATGATCGGCTCTCGCGGCAGACAAGGCGTCACCCGGTTTGTCTTGGGCAGTGTGTCGCACGCCGTCCTGCATCAAGCACAATGCCCGGTGCTGGTGTTTGAATGAACTGACGGCATCAGTAGAGGCGTGGACGTCGGCTTGAGAGGCGATGAAAAACGAAGGGGAGGAAAATCACACACTTCACAGCTAGATGACAACAACAATCGCAGGCTGTTCAGAAAGGCTGTCCAGCAAGGCCGCAGCCAAGTGAAGAGCCGAGGCGTACCCTCGGGGTACGTTGAGGATCTGAACGAGGCGAGAACGCCGCTGGCGGCCTTTCTCAACAGCCTGAATCAGCAGGGTTGTCCATTGAAGACGCAGGGCTTGTATCGTGCAATGTCGAACTCGATGTCTTCTTGATAGACCCGTTCGTTCCCATTCACACCGTCCTGATCCGGGTCATTGAACATCGTGTGGTTCCACCAATAAAACAGGGGATATTGCTCCGTATAATAAACCGGGTTGCCGTAGTTGCTCCGAGTATAGTCCTGCACCAGACGACCGGTAATGTAATCGACGTTGCCGTCGCCCTTCAGTGAATAGAGCATGATGAATAACCGGGCCTCATGGTCGTACAGCTCGTCCAAGCGACTGCTTAAATCAGGCTCAACCGGCAGCGTTTCTTTCGACCAGCCGGCGGAAGTTGGGAGTAAAGGGAGGAGGCTGAATAGAAGACTGGCCAGCAGGCGATACTTCGTCATGGTTTTAGATCCGACTGACTCTCCGTATCGGGCAGATTTTTTATCGTAGCACTCACTAAAAGCTCGTTCAAGACAGCGCCGCATCTTTTCTCGCCCCTCACCTTGCCGAGTGAGCGCCCGCGCTCTTATAATCGCGCACGATGTCGATCAGCACGCCACGCGCCTCACTCCATACACTAGGTTGCCGCCTGAGCCAATCCGAGACCTCCATGTTGGGCGACAACCTGAAACGCCAAGGGTACCGGCTGGTGGCGTTCGGAGAAGAGACGGACCTCCTGGTGTTGAATACCTGCTCGGTCACGGAGAACGCCGAAAAAGATTGTCGTTACGCCGTGCGCAAAACGTTGCGCCATTCCCCCCACGCCTTCGTGGCGGTCACCGGCTGTTACGCCCAAACCGGAGCGGCACAGCTGCAGTCCGTTCCCGGGATCGACCTGATCGTCGGCACCCAGTTCAAAATGAATCTGCCGGACTATCTGCCGCCTCCATCCAAGCTTCGCAAACAGCCGGAACCGGAACTCCGTCACAGCCGCACCATCGATCGTGAAGATTTCATCCTGCCCGGCACGGCCTATTCAGACTCGACCCGAGCCTTGCTGAAAATTCAAGACGGCTGCGATTTCATGTGCAGTTTTTGCCTCATTCCATTCGCGCGTGGACGGGAACGGAGCCGCACTCTCGACGATGTGTTGCGGGAAGCGCGGGACTTCGCCGCCCACGGCTATCGGGAACTCGTCCTCACCGGCGTGAACATCGGGCAGTATTCCTACAAGGGAGCATCGCTGGTGGATTTGTTGAGGGAACTCGAAGCGATCACCGGCGTCACCCGCATCAGGATTTCTTCAATTGAGCCCACGACTGTACCTCCAGCATTACTTGAACTCATGGCTGCTTCGACGAAACTCTGTCATTACCTCCATCTCCCCCTGCAGAGCGGCGACGATGGAATCTTACAGGCGATGAACCGTCGATATGGCGTCAGGGAATACGATAAATTGGTGGAGCGAGCCTTTGCGCTCATGCCGGATCTCGGACTGGGGACAGACTTGATGGTCGGCTTTCCAGGTGAAGACGAGTGCGCTTTCGCCAACACAGTCCAAACGGCGGCACGGCTCCCCTTCTCCTATTTCCATGTGTTCAGCTATTCGTCACGACCAGGGACTGCCGCAGCTCGATTTGCAAATCAGGTTCCAATCCCCGTCATCCGGCAGCGAAGCAAGACCCTGGCCGAGCTCTCCCGAAGCAAGACGCTCGCCTTTTATCAGTCTCAGATCGGCCACACCCTGCCTGTCCTGTTCGAGCAGGGTGAACGGAATGGGTTTCGCACAGGCACCACCGCCAACTTCACACGCGTGGCCGTTGCCGCCGATACCGTCTCCGCCGGTGCGATTCACCCTGTCACCATTACGGGCATCATGGACGGATTGGCCTATGGCCACCCGGTTGCCGCCGTCCTGCCTCCTTCGCACCGGACACTTTTATGAAACAACCCAATAAACCCCCTCAGGTCCACATCGAGACCTTCGGTTGCCAGATGAACGAGTACGATTCTGAGCTCGTCAAGTCCCTGCTCCGCAAATCGGGGTTCGAATTTACCGAAGATCGTGAACGCGCCGACGTGATGCTCATGAACACCTGCGCGATTCGCGAGAATGCGCACAACAAAGTTTATGGACACCTCGCCGAACTGAAGGCGGTCAAAGAACAACGCCCGCTCGTCGTCGGGGTGCTCGGATGTATGGCGCAAAACCTCAAGGAAGAGTTGACGGATAAACAGCCGCTCGTGGATATCCTCGTCGGCCCCGACGGGTACCGTCAATTGCCTGGACTGCTGACGAAGGCCTTGAATGCCGAAGAGCAGGGGCTGTCGCGACGCGGACTGGCCGTCGATCTGTCGGAATATGAAACCTACGACGATGTCCTTCCGGAACGTGACGAAGGCATCAATGCCTGGATTGCCATCATGCGTGGCTGTGACAATTTCTGCAGTTTCTGCGTGGTGCCCTACACGAGGGGACGCGAACGCTCGCGCGATCCGGAAGGGGTGCTCCGCGAGGTCGAGGCGTCGGTCGAATCCGGCCACACCCAGATTACACTACTTGGGCAAAATGTGAACTCCTACCGGCATGGCGACTGGGATTTTGCCCGTCTGATTCTCGCCGTGGCGGAGGTGCCGGGAGTTCAACGGGTCCGCTTCACGTCTCCCCACCCGAAAGACTTTCCCGGGGCGTTGTTGGACGCCGTCGCCGGTCACCCCAACATCTGCAAGCACATTCATTTGCCGTTGCAGTCCGGCAACGACCGCATCCTGGAGCTCATGAATCGCACCTATAGTCGGAAAGAATATCTCGACCTGGCCGCGGAGATTCGGCGGCGGCATCCCGCAATCGCCCTGACCACGGATATCATTTGCGGTTTTTGTTCGGAAACCGAGGAGGAGTTCCTCGACACCTACAGAGTGGTAGAGGAGGTGAATTATCATGCCGCCTATATCTTCAAATATTCCGAGCGAAAAAATACCATCGCCGCTCGCAAGTTTCCGGACGATATCCCGGAAGAGGTCAAGGGCGAGCGAGTCAGCCGTCTGGTGGACCTCCAGCGACCGATCACGGCCCGCATCAATCGGGAGTTGATCGGACACACACTTCCCGTCATGGTGGAGAACAACTCAAAACGGTCGCCCGATCAGTGGATGGGACGGACCGACACCAACATCACGGTCATCTGGAGCAAGAGCGATATCCCAGCCACAGTCGGCGACATTCATCCCATTACGGTCCTGGACGCAACCGCGGCCGTGCTCATGGGACGTCGCGATGCCACCTCAGTCAATGCGTGACTGCTCCAATCCAGGCTTCTTCGTCCGAATCCTTCGCCGTTGTCGTTCTATCCTGTCAATGCCTTCGCTTGGTTAGGACAACAGGGCTGTACAGCAGGTCGTCGAGGACACCCTTGCGCAGTCCTGAACAGCCATTGCCAATTTTTAGACGCCATTCTTGTCAGGATGACAGGCCGGCCGGTGACCGCCATCTTGCCCGGCTGCGCCCGTTATGAGTCTTCCCCAAGGACGCCACCGGCCAACACCATTGAACGGAGCGACGCCACTATTCCGCAACATCAATAGTTTAGGCAGCCTCATTCACCACGAGCTTTCTTGCATCGTTCACCACCATTACCCTTCGCATAGCCATTGGGAGATGTTGAACATTGCTCCGCAAGTCCATGGAAATAGGGCATAGCCTTTGCTTGGTCCATTCTCGCAATCACAATCAACCGCCGACCCGCCCAAAAGGACCGCCCATCATGAAGAAAGACATGGTTCAAAGTCACGCAGAAGAGGCCCCGCGAGGCATGAGCTTGGAAACCATCATCGCTGTCGGCGTCTTCGGATGGATGGCGCTCGGCGTGGTCATGATGGGTCTTGGCATTTGGTAGCCAGAATCCCTTGTCGCCCCGCGCCGTCGACATGACGTCGCGCCAGCCTGTTGCGAGTGCCGCAAGCCGAGAAGGAAAACCGCCATGCGAACTCACGGCTCCCCCGATCCCCTCTTACATATGCTGACATCCGGCCTTCTCGGGTGGACCTTGATGGGAGCGATGGCCGCCGGCTGTTCCTCACCTTCCACCTCCATTCAGCATATGGCCGCGGCGAAACCGTCCGGTTCCGTTCGGCTTGAAGAAGTCGCCGACTGGGAATTTGAGGGCGCCCATCCCAGCGCCCTCGAGGCCGTCACCCTCGATAGCATGCTGCGCGCCGTCATGATCTCCGACACGAATCAGGATATGTCGAATTTGCCCGTGGATGGCAGCAAGCCGATGAGAGTATTCAGCGATGAGGACGTGCGATATCTTGCTCCCCTGCTAGCCCAAGCGTTGTCTCAAGCGCAACCCGAGTATGTGGTCGCTTTCCGTCTGTCCTCATCGGCAGGGTCAGGCTCTGAACTCACCGCGGGCACCCTCTATGTTCGGAACGAAAGGTTATACCTTACCCTGACCGAGCACCATGGCACGCTCGCGAAAGTCGAACCGTCATTATTCGGCGGCGGCCGGCCGGGGCGCGTGGTGACGATCGCTCCGGAATCAGCCGGGCACATTGAACCGGCCCTGCCCTCGATCGCTCAGGGACGGGCGGAACTCAAGTCGTTGGCCATCGACTACAGGTCATTTGTCTTCGCCAAGCAACCGGAGCCGGCTATGGCGACGACGGCGGCCACCGTCACGCCGGCGAATCAACCGGGTCAAGCCATGATGCCCACCCGGGTCATGGTAACCGCAGCGGCGGAGGAACAGGTTCTGAAGAAGGCGCCGGTGGCGCAACAAGCGATAGTGGAAACCTCGGTTTCTCAAGCTGCTTCAGCTCAAGACGAACGGTTGAATGACACCCTGCAAGAACTGCAGGATGCCCGGCGGGCCGTGGCTCGCAAAGATGCCAAGATCAGCGCCCTGCGGAGAGATTTGGAGTCGATGCGGGAACAACTGGAAACGAGGGATAAAGAACTCCGGGCCGTGAAGAGCACCAGGCAGACTCAGCCGAAACAGGACAAACGCACCCGTGCCGAACTCACCGTTCGCTGACCCCCCACCCGTTTTGCTCAGCCGACATCGATCAACTCCGGCTTCAACAGCACGATGTCTTTTGAGATCGGCTGCCTGAAGTTCATACGACAATAACAGCCATAGGTCACATAGGTGTCCTGCAGGCAGTAGAGTGCGATTGCCTCGCCCTGTCCCTCCGCCCACATCTGCGCGACCTGAGAGCCGCTCCCGGACTTGCTGTCCACATTGAGCGCCCGGGCCAGCACATCCAGCTTGACCCATCCTCGATTGTCCCAATTGCTCCAAATGGCCATCGTGTCGTACACCGGTTCCGTTCGAAACTTGGCCAGATTGATTTCCATCGTCGGCTTCACTTGATGGATGATCGACCGTTTCTTGATGAACGGCAAGTCGAAATTCAGCCCATTGTGAGTGATGAACAAGGACGGGCGCACCCGAGCGATGTGGGACCAGAATCCGCGCAACAATTCTCGCTCGTTTCCCCCATACCAGGAGGTCGCGCCGCGCGGGTCAAGGTTATCCGAAAACTCCAGGAGGCCGATGCAGACGATTTTACTGAATGTGCCGTCGAACGATGATTTTTCGTAGAGCTCATCATCAACACGGTGCAGGGCCTCGGCCTCCCCCACCGCGAACAGATCTCCTCCCGTTTCGGCAAACACGGCCTCTCCGCAGGTGAGTTGTCTGCCGGCCAGACGAGCCCATTCCTCCCTCGGCGCCTGGACTGTTTCTATATCAAGCACGACTTTCATGCGCCCTTACACCGGTTCCTGCTGCAACGCCGCGATGATGGCCTGATCGGCTGAAGGAAACTCGAACGCGGCCATTTCATGAGGATAGACCCATCGAAGTTCCGCACAATCCTGCGCGATCGCCTCGCCTGACTCGATCCGGCAGCGGAAGAAATGCAGTTCCACAATTTTCTCGGGATATTCATGCCGTATGATCTGAAAGGGAACGGGGATATCGATGCGCACGTTCAGTTCTTCCCGCAACTCCCGATGCAGACATTCCTCCAACGTTTCGCCTGCCTCCCGCTTGCCGCCGGGAAACTCCCAAAACCCCCCGAGATGCACCCCCGCTTTTCGGCGCGCAATGAGATAACGTCCCTCGTGAGCGATCAGCCCTGCCGCCACCTCGATGACCTTCATGATGAACCGCGTCTGGGAAAAGAGCGTATGGCGGATGGCACATAGCTCGATACTGAAAAATGGGCATGTCTCGGTTCCGAACCATATGCCATTAGCAATACGCCATATGCTCCTAGTCCGCTACTTGGCCGGCTCGAACGGAAAGGTCTTGCAGAACGTTTTCATGGGGCATAGAAGGCAATAGGGGTCGCGAGCCGCGCAGACCGTGGCGCCGAAATCCATGAGGGCCTGGTTGAAATCGTATCCCTTTCCACGGGGAATCAAGGCTTCGGAAAGCGCCCACAAAGCAGCCTTCTGCGTCTTCGGCTCGCCGGTCGCGATGAAAACGCGATGTAACACACGGATCACGTTCGTGTCCAGGATGGGCGCATCCTCGTTGAACGCGAAGGAACGAATCGCGCCGGCCGTGTAGCGGCCGATCCCTTTGAATGACAGCAATTCATCATGATCGCTCGGCAGCTTGCCGCCGTATCGGACGACCGTTTCCCGCGCGATGCTGTGCAGCCGTTCGGGACGGATGTTGTATCCCAGCGGGTACCAGGTCTGCTTGACCTCGGCGACCGGCGCCCCCGCCAATTCTTCGAACGACGGATAGCGCTCCAAAAACTCGTGGTACTTCGGAATCACCCGATCGACTTGCGTCTGCTGCAACATCACTTCCGACACCAGAATGTGATAGGGGTCGGATGTCCTCCGCCATGGCAGATCACGCCCATGCTGCTTGTACCATTTCAGGAGCCTCTGTTGAAAACGCTGCTTCTGGCCGCGCACAAGCGAGACGGCCTGTTTGACCGGCTGTTTCGCGGCGCGTAATGGTTTTTCGGCGCGAGGCTTCGTAGGCATACTGGATCGTGATCGGTGGCGGCATTCTAAAAGGCGGTGGGCTGGAAATCAAACGCGGCGAGAGGCGCCGCAGGACCAATTCCCCGCCTGCACCCCTGGACGAGTCACGGGCCCTGCGGACCCCGCCGACAACTCCGTTCGCCGTTATTGCGGGGAAGCCTCCACCCTGGTCGCTTCCTTCACGGGCGGATCGACCACGATGTTGGGGCCCTGCACTTTCGGCAGGACGCCGGCGCCGGGCTTTTCCAGCAACCGCTGGTCGTGATCGTTGATCGATAAATTCTGCGACACGTGACTGTCATCGAATTCGGCCGACTTGCTCAATGCCGCCTTTCCGACTGCGTTGGATCGGCCAGGATCGTTAGCAAGGGACTGACCGCTGACTGGGTCCGTGGCCTTGCCCATCGGATAACCTGGGTGTTGCGGCAACATTCCGGGGTTGCCTAACGCCAAGGTGGCGCTGAAGGTCCCGGTTATCAAAAGAAGACTGAGGCAAAACGAGGGTTTCATAGCGAAACCTCCTTGGTTGGCGGGTGAGGTGAGGATCTGTCGAACGCATGAGCTGGAGGGCGCAGCTGGTACGGGAGCCGGACAAGCGCTGAAGGTTCTAACGAGGGACAAATGAGGGGCCTTGGATTCATACAGACCTCCAAGGGAGTCTTTAGCTTGCCTCCCGCGTGGAATCCCAGTCAAGGCCGCACAAGGTGACCAAGGGCGCGCATTTGCCGGCAGGGCCAGGGAACTGGAACATTGACCAGCCGGGCGAGTGGCCGGCGCCTGGAACCGGAGAAGGGCCTAGGGATGTCCCCACCTGCAAATGGTCGGAGACATTATCCTGATCGCCTGCACCTCCGCCATATGTTATGAACTCCGTTAGTAGGCGTCCATCCGGTGTCCGGGACCGGGATCGTCCTTCTTCTAAGCTAATCAGGCCAGGCCGCACGTTGCAAAGCTATTCCCCAGAGATGCGTCCCCTCTGTGATCCGCCCCACTATCCCATTTCACTTCATCCCTGGCATATGCCAGGTTAGATCGCCGGGCGACAATGCACCAGAAAGTTCATTATCAAGTGTCCCTTTCAACAAGCTCCGCTGCAACTGGCGAAGGAACATTGCTGGATCTCTCGATTGAAGGCTGTCGAATGGAATGTGCCGGCGAGTTGTCGATCAATACCTACCTGTCGCTGAGATTGCCCCTGGTCGCTGCTGAACCACCCATCCTCGTAGACCTCGCCGCAGTGCGATGGGTTCGCGAGACATCTTGTGGCATCCAGTTCTTATCCATTCAGCCCCCGCAGTTGAATCGTCTGCAAGCATTTCTCGCCTCGTCAGAGCAATCCGAAACGTCCTCTTCGTAGCCGGAGGATACGATGCAGGGAGAGCTTGCCTGAAGAGGCCACAAGACAAAGCGTCCCCCCGTCTCCGGGTCCGAGAGCGATTTCCTGCTTGCCTTTTCCATGGCGCTCTTGCATGCTTGCCGCCGTTCCATTCCTGACACAGGTCGCATCAAACCCTAGCCCGGACTATTCATGAATACCTGCTCCGTCGTCCGATTCTCTCGCCCGGCGTGGCTTTTCTCGTTCGGCCTCCTCGACGGACTGCACGTACGCCTACGTCGGCCTTACTTGCGAGAAGCCACGGCGGGCTTCGGTCTCGAACGACTCGCGACGGCATTCATGAATAATCCGGGCTAGTGGATTCGATTCACAGGAAAGCGGAGGCGAATCGCGATGATGGAAGATAATCGGAGCCGAAGGATCGATGTACTGGCCATTGGATTGTTCGGACTGGCTGTGGGCGCATTAACATTAGGGGTGGCGCAGTTGGGTTGGATCTCGCCCAAGAATACTGCGGGGGCGCTCGTCATCGCTTTGATCTTCGGAGGGATCGTGCAGCTCCTCGCCGGCATCACCGACATTCGCTACAACGAACAACTGGGCGGCACCGCTCTGACGATGTATGGATTCCTTTGGATCACCCTGTGCTCGGTCAAACTTGTGAGTACCAGCTCGACGTTCCAATTCGATGCGACGCTCTATGCGCCGATCAACCTGGTCTATACGGCCTTTTCTGCCGTCATGGTCTATCTCACGGCTTATCGGAATCTCACGCTCAGCGCGCTCCATGTGGTCATTACCTTGACGTTCCTGACAACCACCTTCGCCAGGCTGGACTTCATCAGCGAGCTCTTGCCGGGATGGGGACATCTGGTGGTGGGCCTGATGGCGTTTTATCACGCAGTCGGCAGCCTGACCCAAGCCTTCACGGGACGCGCCCTCTTTCCGCTGGGGCCGCCGCTCTTGTTCCATACCTCCGATACACTGCGCTCGATCGCAAAGGCCGGTTAGGACACTCGCCGGAAGCGATAGAGGCGCCTCAATGGCGGTTACCAATCCGCGCCGAGGCGATCCACCACGATCTGATGCACCACCGCCTGCGGGCCAAGACAAGCGAGGTAAAGCGCCGTTTCGGCAATGTCGAAGGGATCGATTTTTTCACTGCCGGCCCGCTCCGCGCCCGTTGCATCGACTAACTCGTCCGCCACGCCGCCGGGGCAGATCGCGCTGACCTTGATGTGGTGCGCACGCCCTTCATCCGCCAGGGATTTGGTCAGCGCCATGATGGCATGTTTGGACGCGCTGTACGTGCCGGTCCCGCCCCAAGCCTGCAAGCCAGCCACACTCGACATGTTGATAATCGTGCCCCCTCCCTGCTTTTTCATCTGAGTGAAGCCGGCTCGACAACAAAAAAATGTGCCCCGGATGTTCGTGTTCATCACCTGGTCGAAGGCCTCGGTGCTGGTCTCCGCGAGGCGCCGCCCGCCGAAGATGCCGGCATTGTTCACCAAAATGTCAATCCGCTGAAAGCGCCGAACCGTGTCGGCGATCAGGCGTTCAACCTGAGACTCATTGGCAATGTCGGTCTGGATGGGAAAGGCAGTCCCGCCGCCGGCCTGAATCTGCGCCACCGTTTCTTCGCACTTGCTCAATCGCCTGGCCGTCACCACCACCGTCGCCCCCTCGTCACCGAACCGTAAGGCGATGGCCTTGCCGATGCCGCTGCTGCTTCCCGTCACAATAGCAATTTTATTTTTCAGACGATCCATGGATCTTCCTCTTGGTGGCGCGCCCCTCCGTCATCCACCGATGCTCCCGCCCGCCATAGAAAGGTCACGGACGCTTGTCGAAGTCTTTCTTGACCCATCGTCGCACCGTGGCTTCGAGCAGGTGAAATTGCAGGGGCTTGGCGAGGTAGTCATTCATCCCGGCCGCCAGGCATTTCTCTCGATCACCGGCTTGCGCCAGTCCCGTCATCGCCACGATGGGCACTCGCGCCCCCGGACCTTCGGTTTGGCGCATCATCGTGGTGACTTGAAATCCATCCAGATCGGACATCTGACAATCAATGAAGACCAGGTCGTAAGGCGTGGAGCTCACCGCCGCGACGGCCGCTTGCCCGCTTCCCGCCACATCGACCAGGCATCCCAACCGTTCCAGCAAAGATACCGCGACGACTTGGTTGAGTTCCTGGTCGTCCACAACCAGCACGCGCGCGCGTTCCCGATCGGCCTGTTCCTGAAGACTGTGGCGAGTCATGAGCGACCGTGCCATACCTTTTCGGCCGGCCGGGTGGTCCGGTGTTGCCTGGAGCAAAGTCGCCAGACAACGCCAGAGCGCAGACTGATGGATGGGTCTGGTCAGATAGGCTGCCACACCGGCCTCCTGAGCTGCCCTGGCATCACCCCGTTGACCGAAAGCCGTCACGACGATGACCGGAATGCTCCCGAGGTCGGGATCTCCTTTCATCGACTGCGCCAGTTGAGCGCCCTCACCCCCCGACAGGCGCTCTTCCAGAATAACCAGATCGAAGGGGCGCCCCTCCGCTGCGGCTCCGCGCAGGAGTGTCAGGGCATCAGTCCCATTCTTCACACTCGTCCCCTGCATCTTTCTCTCGGCAAGCGAACATTGAAGCGCCGTCTGGCTCGAGCCGGGTTTCCCCACCAGACAGACCCGCCGACCGTCGAGCACCGGAAGCTGTTCTGTCGCCTGGTTCTCGGAAGTAACCCCCCTGGCCAGACGAACCGTAAACCAAAATCGACTCCCCTTGCCGGAGACGCTTTCCACCCCGATTTCACCCTCCATGAGCTCCGTGAGGCGTTTGCAGATCGCCAGACCCAGGCCTGTGCCGCCATATTTTCGCGTGCTCGAGCTGTCGACCTGGCTGAATGTCTGGAACAGTCTTGCCTGCCCTTCCGGCTGATCCCAATCCCCGTGTCCGTCACCTCGCCGCGCAACACCACATGGTCCTCCGTCTCTTGCGCGAGGTTCATCCGGAGGACCACTTCGCCCTGATCGGTAAACTTGATCGCGTTGCCCAACAGATTCGTGAGCACCTGACGCAAACGACCGGGATCTCCCCGCACGGCCGAAGGCACGGTCGCATCGATGAGGCCCACAAGTTCAAGGCCTTTGCCCTGAGCTTGGGCGGCAACCAGATCCAGCGCGTCTTCAATCATGAGGCGGAGGTCGAAGGCGAGTTGATCCAACGTCAACCGTCCGGCCTCGATTTTTGAGAAATCAAGGATGTCGTTGATGATCATGAGGAGGTGCTCACCGGAATGTTGAACCGTCGCCGCATACTCTCGCTGCTCGGGGGTCAGGTCCGTGTCGAGCAGCAGCCCGGTCATCCCGATCACGCCATTCATCGGGGTCCTGATTTCGTGACTCATCGTCGCCAGGAACTCCGACTTCACTCTCGCCGCCTCCATAGCCTGGTCGCGAGCCTGCGCCAGAACCTCTTCGGCCCGCTTCCGTTCGGTGATATCGGTGGCAACCCCTCCGACCGCATAGACCATCCCGTCGCGACCCAGTATCGGAAACTTGGACACAATACTCGTGTGCGGACCATTGCCGTGCGCGGCCACTTCCTCGAACAGCAGCGGCCGTTTGGCCGTCTGCACCAAGCGATCATTCGCCTGAAAAGCCGCCGCCTGTTCCGGCGCAAACAATTCCGCATCGGTTTTACCCAGGATCGCCTCGCGGGATAGATTGAACGTCCGCTCGAACTGCCGATTGACATCAAGGTAGCGTCCCGCCGTATCTTTGAGAAAAATCAACGCGGGACTATGATCGAGAATGGCCCGTAGTTGCCCTTCGCTCTCCGCAAGCTTCAACTCTGTTTCCTTGCGAAGCGTCACATCCATGACCGTGCCCAACATGCGCACGGGCGTGCCGCCGGAGTCGCGCAACACGTCGCCGCGACAAGCCACCCAGCGCACAGTCCCATCCGGCCAGAGGATCCGATGTTCAATCTGGTATCCGCATCGGCCTGAATCGCTTGACTGATCGCCTTGAGCAACCGATCGAAGTCTTCGGGATGCACAAGGCTCAGATAGGCCTCATAGGTTCCGGCAAAGGCCTCACGGGACAAGCCGAAGACGGCGGGCACATTCTCCGACCATTGGGCAGCATTCGAACGAATATCCCAATCCCACAGTCCCAGATGGGCCGCCTGGAACGCCAGACGCAGCCGTTCCTCACTCACCTTCAAGGCCGCCTCGGTGCGCCTTTGTTCCGTGACGTCGATCGCCACTCCTCCAACAAACCGTTTGTGCGCATGATCCTGAAACGGAAATTTGAACACCCACCAATCACGCAGGGTCCCGTCCGGATCCGGCGCCGCCTCCACAAATTCTTTCGGAGCCCCTTCAGCCAAAATCATCCGATCATGCTCGCGTAGCTGTCGGGCCACCTCACCGGGAAACATCTCGAAGTCCGTTCGGCCGAGACACTGTTCCTGCCTCATCTGAAAGCGACGCGTAAACACCTCATTCACATAGACATGTCGGCCTTGCTCATCCTTCATCCAGGCGATCACCGGGCCTTGGTCCATGAAGAGCCTGAACCGCTCTTCGCTCTGCCGGAAGGCCGCTTCGGCCTCTGCCCGCGCCTGGAGGTTTTGAGCGTGATCCCGTTTCGCCTCCGTCACGATCGTCTCCAACGCCCGCATCCGATTGATGAGCGACACTACCGCCAAGGCAACCATCAGCGAAATGAGTCCCGCCGTAAAGGGATAGTCCCAGGTCACATGTCCATGAATGAGGCGACTGAAAAGGAGGCTCAGAAGGCAGGAAAGAACGACGGCGATCCAGACGAAATGCCAGAGGCTCCCTTGAGTGAACCGGAGGAGGAAGGACGCCATGCCTACCCGTAGCCCTTCAAGAAAACGTCCTCATACATGCAGCTTGCCACAATCCGTCCAGTCCGGCAGAGTCAGGAAGGAGAACTTGCTCAGTCATCCTGCGACATCCCCAGTTCAACGCGGAGAATACCAAGTCAGACCCATGCGTTTCAAAGAAGCGCTTGCAAAGACCCGTACGACTCCAACCGAACGTCCACGCGGACCGGTCAAACGGCGCGGCCCTGTCCGATCGGCCCTAGCCACATTGGGAATGGGAGTGAGAAAATGAATGAAAAGGATCTCTTCGGCTGGATCTGATCGCAGGGCGGGCTTGATCACGACCTGACGGCCGGGGAACGCGGCGGCACAGAAGCAGGGCTAGCTCCAATTCTTCAAGCGAGAGGTATTGCGATCGATATTGTTTCCCAGGACTTTGCTCAGACGATCCAAGGCATCCATTTCAGCCGCTTCGCGAGTGGGAAAAGGTCCCGTCGCCACCGACTGTTCCGCCACGTTCCCGTCGACTCCGCACCGGACGATACCGAGGACCGGCACCTGACAGCCGGCCATCTGTATATCCTTTGTGTCCTCTGACATAGCGGTCTCCTAGATTTCAGCCGATCACCTTCGCGTACCACTGTAGCGCCGACTGGAGGAAACCCATACTAGGAGGAACCCCCGAGGCTACAGCCGTACCAAGTGGCCATCGGACTTGCGCCGATGGATTGCAGGGCGACCGCTTTCGCATCGGTTTTCCCATTCCACAATCAGTGGCTGAAGCCTATGGTCCCATCTACCCATCAACCAGCAATACAAGGTTTATCGGAACCGATACATGTCTCGAAAAAAAATCCCGAGTCTATCTGTTACATGTTCAATAAATACCACAGGTTTGAAAATGGGTGATTCTCAAGAATAAATCTTGCTTAACTACCCGAGAGGACGAGGGAGAATACTCATATTCAACTACGACCGCACCGTGAGGATACGATCATGCCGACACCACTTACTATTTTCATCAGCCACAAACACGATGATGCGGTTGCTGCAATGGCAGTGAAGGACAATATCGGCCGTTATAGCGGCGATCAAATAGATATCTTTCTCTCCTCCACCGACATTCCAGCTGGTACGGAGTGGCTGCCCTTCATCAGAGAGAAACTCGCTCAGTCAAATCTGCTGTTACTGTTGTTCACAGACTCGACAAAGGCTTGGGACTGGTGC